>DBOM01000014.1:2797-16233 GCA_002299965.1 Caldiserica bacterium UBA646
AGCACATATGGCCTTAGAATCAACCAATCAAACAAAATCAAAATAAAAAATCCGGCTGACTACTTTAAAAAACTTAAGGAGAATTACGTTATACTTTCATACGATGAAAGAAAAAATAGTGTCGAAAAAAACGCACATGCCCTTGCCAAAAAAATCAATGGAACGCCACTCTATTCAAATGATTTTTTAGAGGAAGTAGTAAATCTAACGGAGTATCCTACGCCATTCCTTGCAACGATTGGAAAAGAAGAATTTTCAATACCGCAATGTATTTCCATACGCGTTATAGAAGACCACATAAAATCTTTCCCATGCGTAGATAAAAACGGAAATCTTCTTCCATACTTTATTGGAGTAAGAAATGGTTGTTCTGACTTCATTGAAATTGTCAAAAGCGGATACGAAAAAGTAATTAAAGCAAGAATGCTTGACGGAAAATTCTTTTTTGAGGAAGATAAAAAAATCTCTTTGCCAACCCTTGTTAATAAACTTTCAGAAGTTGTTTTTTTGAAAGGGCTGGGCACAATGAAAGATAAAACTGACCGATTAACAATACTTTCGGACTATATTTCCCCAAAAGTCGGATTAAACGACAGCCAGAACAAAGCATTAAAACGAAGCGCATATCTATCGAAAGCAGATCTTTTAACAAATGTCGTCAGAGAATTTCCTGATTTGCAGGGAGAGATAGGAGGAATATATGCCGAGTTGCAAGGCGAAGAAACAGAAGTATCTGAAGCAATAAAAGACCAGTATCTTCCGCGCTTTGCAGATGACAAACTTCCAAAAACATTAATAGGCACTTGCCTTTCTCTTATCGACAAAATAGACACATTGACAGGCGGCTTCGTCGTAGGCATCGCCGTTTCTGGTTCTAAAGACCCATACGGGCTTAGAAGAATTGGCAACAGCGTAGTGCTGTTACTCACTTCTATTGACATGGAATCTTTCCCTTTAAAAGAGCTCGTGCAAGTCTCCATTGGTTTACACAAACCAAAAAAAGAAATAGAAACCGAAAAAATATCAAAAGATATTGATTCCTTTTTAAAAGAAAGAGCCAAAGGAATATTAAAAGAAAAAAATGTCAGGTATGATATAATAAATGCTGTTACGGCGCTATCGCTTGATCTGACCACTACATACAAAAAAAGGGCAGAGATATTAATGAATCATATAAACGATGAAGAACTTGCATCCATAGCACTGGCAAACAAGCGAGTAAACAATATCCTGCAAAACGCAGATATCTCTTCAAAAATCATAGACAAAAAACTTCTTTTTGAGAAAGAAGAAGAAGGTCTCTTTGATGCAATTCAACATACCAAAACAAAAATTGAAAATAGACTTAAACAAATGAATTATGAAGAAATTATAAAAATACTTTACAGTTTATCCCCTGTAATTTCTAAATTCTTTGATAAAGTGCTCGTTATGGATAATGACGAAAAAATCAGAAAAAATCGGCTTGCTATGCTAATAAATTTAAAAGAACTGTTTCTCAAATTTGCGGATTTTTCGACAATCGTCATCGAGAAAGAAAAAAATGTATAAATCTTTATTTTTTCTATTAAATACCTATAATGAATAGGCAATAAAATTGCTAAGGAGGTTATACAACAATGACAGATAAAAAAGTTTATGCCTTTGAAGAAGGCAATGGCAGTATGAAAAATCTTTTGGGTGGAAAAGGCGCAGGACTTGCAGAAATGACAAAAATTGGACTTCCCGTCCCCCCAGGTTTTATTATTACTACAGAAGTTTGTAAAGAATATCAAAAAACAAAAAAAATAGATGAAGATCTAACCAGTGAAATATTAGAACATCTTCATAAATTAGAAGAAAAAGCTGGCAAGATATTCGGCGATAAAACAAACCCCCTACTTGTATCAGTTCGCTCAGGTGCCCCAGTCTCCATGCCAGGTATGATGGATACCATTTTAAACCTTGGTTTAAATGACAATACTGTAGAGGGGTTAAAAGAGCTCACAAATAATGAGCGATTTGCATATGACAGCTACAGAAGGTTCATCCAAATGTTCGGGGATGTTGCAATGGGAATCCCTCATAGTGAATTTGCAAAAATCCTTGATAACCACAAAGAAAAACATGGATTAAAAAACGACACAGATCTCACTGCTGAAATGCTAAAAGATATAATAGCAGACTATAAAATACTTTACCAAGAAAAAACTGGAGAAGAATTTCCACAAGACCCGATAAAGCAATTATTCCGTTCTATTGAAGCTGTTTTTGAATCATGGAACAATCCAAGAGCCATTTCATACAGAAACATTAATAAAATTAGTGATGAATTGGGTACCGCAGTAAGTATTGTAATGATGGTATTTGGAAATATGGGCGATGATTCCGCAACAGGTGTTGCTTTCACAAGAAACCCTGCCACAGGAGACAAGAAACTATACGGCGAATTTCTTACCAATGCACAAGGAGAAGACGTAGTAGCAGGCATAAGAACTCCGCTCCCGATTGATAAACTAGAAGAATTTTCTCTTCCGCTATTTAATCAACTTAAAGAGGTGGGAGAGAAATTAGAGCAACATTACAGGGATATGCAAGATATGGAATTCACTATAGAAAAAGGGAAACTTTACATGCTCCAGACAAGATCAGGTAAAAGAACTGCACAGGCAGCTGTAAAAGTCGCCGTTGATATGGTCAATGAAAATCTCATAACAAAAGAAGAAAGTGTTCTTCGCATTACCCCGGTGCAAATTGACCGATTGCTCCACAAAATGATTGACCCAAGCGTGAAAGTAAATCCAATTGCAAAAGGTCTCCCCGCTTCTCCTGGCGCTGCAAGCGGCAAAGTTGTATTTGATGTAAAAGAAGCTACTAAGAGAGGAAAAGACGGAGAAGCAATAATACTTGTGCGTTTGGAAACTACTCCAGAAGATATTGAAGGTATGGCACATTCAGAAGGCATTCTCACTACACGCGGAGGTATGACAGCTCATGCTGCGGTAGTAGCAAGAGGAATGGGTAAACCCTGTATTGTGGGCGCAGAAGATATAAAAATTGACGCAGAAGGTAATAGCTTCACTACAAATGGAATTGAAGTTAAAAAAGACGAGATTATTACAATAGATGGTTCGATGGGAAATGTCATTCTTGGAGAAGTGACAATGATAGAACCAGAACTCACGTCAGAATTGCGACAGTTACTCGCCTATTCAGATGAATTAAGAGAGTTGGGAGTAAGAGCAAATGCAAATACGCCAGAGGAAGCCATAAAAGCATTAGATTACGGCGCTGAAGGAATTGGATTATGCAGAACCGAAAGAATGTTTCTAAGTCCTGAGCGGCTTCCCTTTATGCAGGACATGATTATCGCGGAATCAAAAGAAGAACGCAGTATATCACTCGGTAAGTTGAAAGATATGCAGAAGAAAGATTTTTACGATATCCTACTAGCAATGGATGGACTTTCTGTCATTATAAGACTTTTAGATCCACCACTCCACGAATTTTTACCTCAAAAAGAGAGGCTCGAAAAAGAAATTGCAGAGCTCAGGGAAAAAGGGAATGATCCAGAACTTCTTAAGAAAAGAGAAAAAGAGCTTCAACGGTCACAAGAACTTGCCGAATTTAACCCAATGATTGGTTTTAGAGGGTGCCGAGTAGGCATTGTCTACCCTGAGATTTATGAAATGCAAGTGACTGGAATAATAGAAGCCGCGATTCAATTGAAAAAGGAAGGACATGATCCAAAACCCAAGATTATGCTTCCACTTATTGGTCACGTCAATGAAATGAAAACTCTTAGAGAAAAAGCTACAACTATCATAACAAATATATTTAGAAAAGAAGGTACAACCATCGATTACCAAATAGGAACAATGATAGAAGTGCCTCGTGCCACTCTAACTGCTGATCAAATTGCAGAATATGCTGATTTTTTCTCATTTGGCACAAATGATCTTACGCAAGCAACATTTGCATTTAGTAGAGACGATGCCGAGGCCACATTTATTCCAACGTATCTCAAAGATGGAATACTTCCCACAGAACCTTTTATCACAATAGACCAGGATGGTGTAGGAAAACTTGTCAGGATAGGTGTTGTACTTGGAAGAAAAGCAAAAAATAATCTTGAAATAGGCATTTGCGGTGAACATGGTGGTGATCCAAAATCCATTGAGTTTTTTCACTATGCAGGCCTCGATTATGTGAGCTGCTCGCCTTTTAGGGTTCCAATTGCTCGTCTGGCAGCTGCGCAAGTAGCCATAAAAGAAAAACTCGGAAAGGAATAAAGTGCTACGGCAAGAATACGAAAAATTAGAAACAGAGTTGCTCTCTCCATTTGCTACACTGAGCAATAAAACAAAAGGGAGAGCAACTCCGGAAACGAAAGACCCTCACCGCACAGAGTTCCAAAGAGATGTGGACAGAATTCTTTATTCCAAAGCATTCCGTAGATTACAATATAAAACTCAGGTATTCATAGCCCCCAAGGGGGATCACTATCGCAATCGTCTCACGCATACGCTTGAAGTAATGACGATCAGCAGATCAATCTCCCGGGCTCTCCGCCTAAATCAGGATCTTACCGAAGCCATCGCACTGGGACACGACCTGGGGCACTCGCCGTTCGGGCATGCTGGAGAAGCAATTATCGACAAAAAATGCAAAGAATATAGTTCGCATATACGTTTTTTCCATCCCGAACAAAGCCTGAGAGTCGTAGATATTCTCGAAAAAAGACTAAAGTCGAACGGAGAAACCGTTTTTGGATTAAACCTTACATACGAAGTAAGAGATGGAATATTAAAGCACAGTAAGGGATTAGCAAATCTATCGGAATTAAAAAATGTTGATATGGCAGCAACCCTAGAAGGGCAAATAGCAAGAATTGCTGATCGTATTGCCTATATTCACCATGATATGGATGATGCAATACGAGCAAAAATCATAAATGAAAAAGACATACCCAATTCAACACGTCAAACCTTAGGAAAATCAAATTCAAAAAGGCTTTCGACGATGATTCTTGATACAATAGAGATGAGTAAAGGCAAAGATACAATTTGCATGAGCAAAAATATAGAAAATGCTATGGATGAACTGAAAAATTTTCTAACAGAGAAAGTATATATCGGCTCATCGCCCAAAAAAGAAGAGAAAAAAGTATTCAGAATGATGGCATACCTATTCGACCATTATTACAATAACCCGGAAGATATGGGGGATTACTTAACATATCATCCAAGCGTTCTTAAAATTAAAAACCCGATAAAATATATCAAAAAGAACAAAGAAAAAAGATTACAGATCATTTGCGATTACCTTTCATCAATGACAGATCGTTTTGCAATTCAAACATTCTACGATATCACCACCCCAAATCCACTGCCGATAAGCGATTAACCTCAGTCAATTTGCCGCTAAACCACATAATGTAGCTTCATAGGAATTATTTGTGAATATACCCGTATATTTTATTTTTAAAAATTAAAGGAAATTTATCTATTTCTTACGTATTTATATATGATGAAAGACTTAAAAGATTACATAGATGAATTGCACGAAAAAGTGGACATTGTCTCCACAATAAACCGGTACGTTAAATTAAAAAAAAGAGGACGTAACTATGTAGGATTATGCCCTTTTCACGAAGAGAAAACGCCTTCATTCGTAGTAAGCCCAGAAAAACAGATATTCCATTGTTTTGGCTGTGGAGCAAGTGGAGATGTGATAAAATTCCTTATGAAAATAGACGGAATGGATTTCAAAGAAGCAATTACTATACTTGCCCAGGATGCTGGAATGCCTCTTCCGACATTTTCAGGCAAAAAAACTGACAAAACAGAAAAGGATAATTTACGTGGAGCAGTACAAGCCGCGTCAAACTTTTTCCAGGAACAAATCACAAAAGACATCTTGCTATACCTTGAACAAAGAGGAGTAACCAAAGAAAGCATCGAAAAATTCCAGATTGGGTACGCTCCTCCGAACGGAGAGAAACTCATTACTGCCATGGAAAAGAAAGGCATTTCGCAAAATTCACTGCTTGCTGCTGGTGTCTTAAAAAAAATGGATGATGGAAAAATCAAAAGTTACTTCAGAAACAGAATTATATTCCCCATATTTGATATCCAGGGAAGAATTGTTGCATTCGGTGGAAGAATATTCGGAAAAGGAGAGCCAAAATACTTAAATTCTCCTGATACCCCCATTTTTTTAAAAGGAAATTTGCTCTATCCAATTAACATCGCAAAGGAAGGTATAAGAAAAGAGAAACAAGCAATTATTGTGGAAGGATACTTCGATGCACTCATTTTGCATCAATCAGGTATTCAAAATGTAGTATCATCGATGGGAACATCCTTCACAGATGCACAAGCAGGGCTAATCAAACGCTACGCAGATAATGTTTGCTTCTTTTATGATGATGATGAGGGCGGAAGAAAGGGAGCTGAACGAGCAGTAGAAATATGCAGCAAAAAAAATCTTACTGTAAAGATAATAGTGGAAGGCAGTGGGCATGACCCAGATGAAATTGTATTGAAAAAAGGTAAAGATGGTATTTTGGAACTTATCGACAATGCAAAAGATCCTCTGGATTTTATCACGTCCTTTGAATTAAAAATAGAAGGAAACAATCCTTCGGGAAAAGGAAGAGTTGCAAAAAAAGTGCTGGAAATTATAGATAAAATATCTAACAAAGTAGAGGCATATGAATACATCAAACAATTAGGCACAATTTTGAACATTGACCCTTCTATTCTTTTCACTCAATATACTCCTATACCAACAAAATCCAGAAGACAAAGAGAAAAATTAAATGTAAATAATATAATGTCAAATACGGAAAAATTGCTCACACAGGCGGTTATTCAAAGACCAGAAACGTTATATAAAATAATAGAAAAAGTGGACATTAATTATTTTCCGGATTCTCGTCACAGAAAAATATTTAACCATGCAAAAAAAGACATCGAAAAAAAAGGAATACCCGATATCAGGAATTGGGATGACCTCACAGAGGATGAATTTTCCTTAGCTACAGCACTTTCAATGGAGGATCCCTCTTTAGTAAGCGACGAAGCAGTAGGACAGGCAATAAAAAGAATGAATAATTATATTATGCAGTCTGAAGCACAAGAGCTATACAACGAAATAAAAGAGACAAAAGATGAAAACGAACTTAGAAAAAAATTGGAAAAATATCAACAAATCATTGAAAAATTAAAAAAGAGGTAGCGGCTATGGAAGAAAGCAAAGCAAAATCTTTAAAAATGATTAAAAATTATCAGAAAAAATTAAAAAATCTTACAAAAGAAGAGAAGGAAATAATTAGAAAACTCTTTGAAAGAGGCAGAATAACTGGATTCCTTACATATGACGAAATAGCAGATTCTCTTACAAAAATTCCAATTTCAGTAAAGAGAATTGATGAATTTTACGCTCTTCTTGCACGAGTAAAAGTTAAATTTTGCAGCAGCAAAAATACTGCAAAAGTAATGGGAAGTTCAACTTCAGAACGAGAATCACTAGTGCACGCTGAAATATCCGAGCTTAAAAATCCAGTCCAATCATATCTTGCAAACATTGGAGCAATAGATTTGCTTACAGTAGAAAAAGAGCAAGAATTGGGAAAACGCGTAGTTGAAGGAGACGAACAAGCAAAAAAGGAACTTACCGAGGCAAACCTACGGCTTGTAGTAAGTATTGCAAAAAGATACACGGGACACGGATTATCATTTCTTGATCTGGTGCAAGAAGGAAATTTAGGGTTGATTCGTGCTGTAGAGAAGTTTGATTACAGTAGGGGTTATAGGTTCTCCACATATGCTACCTGGTGGATAAGACAGGCCATTACAAGAGCCCTGGCAGATCAATCAAGATTAATTCGAGTGCCAGTGCATATGGTAGAAAGTATAAATAGAATTGAAAGAGCCACAAAAGAGTTAATGCAAGAACTAGGGCGTGAACCTTCATATAAAGAAATTTCAGAAAGGACAGAAATACCCGAAAAGAAAATCACCAAATACCTGCGTCTTGCGCAGCAACCACTGTCCCTGGAAATGCCGGTAGGAGATGAAGAAGAAAGCAGATTAGAAAATTTTATCGCAGATAACCGCAATCTTACACCCGAAGGTGAAACCTTCAACACATACTACAACGACCAGCTAACTAAAGTGATGGCAAAACTCACCGAAAGAGAAAGAGAAATACTCAAACTCCGTGCGGGACTTGGCAGAGAGTACCCCCACACACTAGAAGAAGTAGGCACAATTTTTGGAGTAACGCGGGAAAGAATACGACAAATTGAGGCGAAAGCAAAAAGAAAGCTCACAAAAGAGCTAAAAGAGCTCGAGAAAACAGAAGTAAAAATTGAATAGCCACAATAAACATGTTCCACTTAATAAAACACCATCTAGCACTAGTAGAGCAATATTTCCATTTTACCCTCTTTGTTTAATATAAAGATACATTCATACTCTCGTATTATCAAATAAAATTTATCTAATTTGCTAACATCGCTCATATAAAATAACCTATTATTTTAAAAACAGTGAGATCTATATATTTTCATGACAAAAAATGCCAAATATACATCTTATCTTTACTTGTAAGTTTTGTTAAACAATTTATAATTGAAAAATGAATAACTATTAGGAGGCAAATAATGGCTGAATTTCATCTAAAATGTGAAAAAAGAGATATAAGCGAATATATTATATTGGTTGGTAATCCGCAAAGGGCAAATAAAATATCCGCTCTTCTTGAAAATCCCATCCTTGTAAATGAAAATAGAGGGCTTTTAGTATACACCGGCGTTTATAAAGAGGAGAGGATTACTGTTGCAACAACGGGAATGGGATCGCCTTCTACTGCTATCGTGTTAGAAGAGCTTGCCAACCTCGGGGGAAAAGTTTTTATAAGAGTTGGCTCTGCTGGTGGTATCAATCCAAAGTTAGATGTTGGAGATGTAGTCATTGCAACGGGAAGCATTAGAGACGATGGTACGTCTCCGCTGTATCTTCGTTCAAGTTTTCCAGCAGTTCCTAACTTTGACGTCCTCCAAGCAATGATCGCAACAGGAAAGAGAATAAAAGAAAACATAGAATATGGCATAGTAATTGCAGAAGACGCATTTTACATTCCATACTCAAGAGAAGAAATGGATTGCTTTGTAAAATCTGGCGTGAAAGCAATTGAAATGGAAAGTGGTTGCGTATTTATTGTTTCACAGTATAGAAATGTAAAAGCAGGAGCAATATTTGCCCTCGATGGAAATGTTGCATTAAATAAAATAAAGCCAGAAGGCGCAGAAGAAGTTTATAAAAAAGGAGAAGCGATTGCGATTCAAATTGGCCTTGAATCGCTTTATACTCTTTCAAAAAGCGGCATAAAATGAAAATAAATAATGAAATTTTAGATGCAATAAATACTGGGAAGCCAATTGTCGCACTTGAATCGACGATCATTGCCCAGGGAATGCCATACCCCAAAAATATTCAAATTGCCCTTGCAGTTGAAGAAGAAGTGCGAAAAATTGGTGCAGTACCAGCAACTATCGGCATTATTAACGGAAAAATTATCATTGGTATGACACAAGAAGAAATTCATCACCTCGGACACACGAAAGATGTACTAAAACTTTCTACCCGCGAAATTCCATTTTGCATAGCAGAAAAAAAGGATGGAGCCACGACTGTTTCTGCTACATCCTATATTGCAGAACTCGTCGGAATCAGAGTTTTCGCAACTGGTGGCATTGGTGGAGTCCATAGGAATGCAGAACATTCCTTTGATATTTCACGAGATCTGGACGAACTTGCAGCAAGAAATATTATTGTTGTTTCTGCGGGAGCAAAATCAATATTAGATCTTGCAAAAACCCTGGAATACCTTGAAACCAAAGGTGTGCTCGTTGTAGGGTTTAAAACTAATGAATTTCCTGCATTTTACACAAGAAAATCAGGACTAACCATATCAGAGGTAAATTCAGCCAAAGAAATTGCAAATATTTATAATACTAAAATTTCATTAGGCATTTTCTCGTCAATTCTTGTTGCCAATCCAATACCGCAGGAATATGAAATTCCTAAAGACAAAGTTGACCAGTGGATTGACATTGCTGTTTCAGAATCACAGGAAAAGAGAATAAAAGGGAAAAAAGTAACACCATTTCTTCTGTCCCGCATAGTTGAACTTAGCAAGGGAAAAGCTCTTGATGCTAATTTTGAACTTGTAAAAAACAATGCACGGGTTGCCGCAGAAATTGCTAAAGCTCTGCATGATAACTAATGGATTGGACAAAAGATTATTTTGATGAATTTTACCTTCGCTATTTTCTTCAAACCCAAAAAGAAGAAATAACAAAAAAACAGGCAAATTTTGTTGTAAAATTTTTCGATGCAGGAAACTATCTGCTCGATGCTGGCTGCGGCATTGGTAGACATGCACTTTTACTGGGCGAACAGGGTTTTAAAATATTAGGAATAGACAGCTCGCCTTTATATATAAAATTAGCAACTGCTGAAGCAAAAAAAAGAGGCCTTAAAAATGTTCAATTTATACAACAGGACATAAGAAAACTTTTTCCTAAACATGAATTTAATGGAATATTGAACCTCTGGTCCTCGTTTGGATATTTTGATGATGACACAAACTTTGACATTTTAAAAAGGTTCTATAATTCATTAAAAAAAGACGGCAAACTCATCATTGACATTGAAAATAGAGATTACATTCTAAAACATTTTGTCCATGAAACTTTCAAAGAAAAAGAAGATATTTTCATCTTAGAGAGAAGGCATTATCTCCCTCTCACTTCAATTGTCACAACTCACCGTTTCGTTGTCGGAAAAGATTTAAGAAAAGAATATTTGCGAAACATCCGCATATATTCCGCAACTGAGATGATCAATTTGTACCGGATTATCGGGTTTAAAAATATCAAAGTTTTTGGAGATTATACAGATAAAAAATTTTCAGAAGATTCAAAACGAATTATAATCTGCGGCGAAAAACGTTGACTCACGATAAAAAATTGCTAAAATATGACCGAAGCTGTAATATATTTAAATAGGAGGGTTATCAGAAGATGCTAGTCACAACACTTGAAGGATACGCAGTAAAAGCACTAATTTATCTTGCGAAAAAAAAGGATAACAGAGCAACAATCAGAGAAATTTCAAAAGAAAACAATATTTCTTTTTCATATATCCTAAGAATATGCTCAATGCTTCGCGGAAATGGCTTATTGGACAGTGTGAGGGGGAGAAGCGGAGGATATATCCTTACACGCAAACCAGCGGATATTTCTCTGTACGAAATAATACAAGCTGTTGGAAGGGAAACAGTAGAAATTAAGTGCAATTACGGGAAAAGGAAAGACATACCCTGCATTTCAACAAATTGTCTTGCTTTACACCCATGGGAAAAAACAAAATCAGAAGTCGATAAATTGTTTAAAAGTATCTCCCTAAAAAATTTAATGGAGGATAAAAAATAAAGATGCCATTACAACAAACTCAAGTTATTAATGTATTGAAAACAACATTTATCCCTGGATTAAAAAAATTACTTCTTAGCGTCGGGACACTACAAAAAATAGATGTTCGTGAAGATGAAGTCTTAATCTCTCTTATGATTCCTGAAATTCCTGAAGGAGATGTTAATACACTTAAGGATACGATCACAAAAAGATTAAAGGATATAGGCGCAAAAAAGGTAGGATTAACTGTTTCATTTAAAACAGAACAAAAAATAAAAGACATTATTGCTATCGCATCAGGTAAAGGTGGCGTTGGTAAATCCACCGTAAGCACAAATATTGCCATAGCGCTTGCAAAATCAGGCAAAAAAGTTGGCGTGCTTGATGCAGACATACACGGCCCAAACCTGCCTATTATGTTTGGTATCCATGAAAAACCTTTTGTTAACGAAAACAAAAGAATTATCCCAATAGAGAGATACGGAGTTAAAGTAATATCGCTCGGCTTCCTGGTCGAAAGCCCCTCTACACCTATCATATGGAGAGGCCCTCTTGTAACAAAAGCTATTGAGCAACTATACAATGACGTAGAATGGGGAGAATTAGATTATCTCCTCATAGACCTCCCTCCAGAAACAGGAGATGCCGCACTGACCGTCATGCAAAGTTTACCACTTAAATACGGCATAATAGTCACCACACCTCAAGATGTTTCCGTCGCTGACGCATCAAAGGCATTAAAAATGTTTAAGAAAATGAACATACCCGTATTAGGTGTTATAGAAAATATGTCTTACTTTATCTGCCCAAAATGCAGTGAAAAAACTGAAATATTTGGACACGGTGGTGGTGAAAGGATGAGCTTAGAAAACGAAGTGCCATTTCTCGGTAAAATTCCATTAGAAACCAAAGTGAGAGAAAGTGGAGATAACGGTATGCCAACTGTTGCATCGAGTGAAGAAACAGAAACTAAACATATCTTCATAGATGTAGCAAAGAAAATTATAAAAAACACTCAAAAGGATTAAAATGAAAAAAATTATCATCTGGATACTTGTAGTAATTTTAGTGCTTGGCTTTGTATATGTCGCAAATAATATCTTAATAAAATATACAGAAAGCCAAACAAAGCTCTCCTATCAATACATTCCGGATGTACCTTTTTTGCTCAAATTTAATCAAGAATCCGAACAATTTGCAAAAGAATGCTGCAACGCTCCTCTTTTCATTTCGGATATAACTTTTAACAACAGTTACTTAATGATCTTTGACGATGGTTCTCAGCTTGTTGCATCCAAAATAGAAAATAGCGTCATAAGAGAATTGGATAAAATAGCCATAATATTAAAATACAAAGAAACATTTGAAATAAACCGAACATGGGAAAGAGGTTTCCCCATTCTGAAAGCAAATAAAGCAGACAAAAAATATTTCATCTCAGGATGGAAAAATAATTTATTTATTGCTCAAAATTCTGATGCATTGAACCACATATTTGATAGCATAACTCAAAAGGAAAAGTTGTTATCAGATAATCCATCATTTAAGAAATTATGGAGTGACGACAGCAATTGTACCTGTTTTATCACAGAGCAGAAACGTATTTTTTTTGAGGACATGCTGAGCATACCTTTCTATAGTTTTAGCTACCCGCTAAGTTTTACAATAGAAAACAGAACAATGAACATCCGCTCAATCGCTGACAGCGCCACAAAAAAGTTTTCTATGCCAATTTATAGCTTTGAAAATGCATTGCTCGAAGTTGTGCTGCCAGAGGCCATAAACATTAAGAAAAACCTTATCGAAAGCGGGCTATCTACCATTCTGGCAGGAGAAAAAGGAATCCTGATAGAGCAGTATTCCTTTTTCTCCTCACATAAACCGGCAGAATTTATTCTTCATAGCAATGAGGGGTTTTCTTTCATTCTTTTATCAAATAGTCTTGAAAATGAGAAATATGAAAACGAAA
>DBOM01000063.1 GCA_002299965.1 Caldiserica bacterium UBA646
CGCTCTTTCTTATTCGGCACTTTGCGGGTGATAGGGTCGTGTGCATCCATTGGAATATCTAAAACCAGAGTCGCAATTGTAGCGACAAAGGCGGGGTCACGGATATCTTAAGTTGTTAGATGAAAGAAGAAAATAATATCTATGTTAAAATAGGAGTATATATGGCAAAAAATTTAAAAGTAGAAAAAAATTATGGGAGAATTAAAGAATGATTGATAAGGAAAAATATACAAATGCTATTTTATGGCCTGCTAACTTAAATGTAGAAGGACCAGATATGCCAAAAGAAGAAGCTGATGTTAAAGAGAATCTAAAATTCTTGAGAGAACACGGGGCAGTATATTGGGATACCTCTGCAAAAAGAAAATAACTAATGGGACCTTTTGAAGGGTATATTTATATTACTTTGCCTATTGGAAAAGTCAAGTGGAAATGCCGAATTGATTTTGTGATAAATCGTGATACACTCCGGGAAAGGAAGGATCAAAATAAATTCATTCCCGATTTCCGAATGCAATGCCTTAATGGATTTTTTGAAGATGGCAGAAAACACGATCCAAGTCCAACTTGGATTAAAATTTCAGAATTCGAAGAGCTAAGAAATCCTCTGGAGCTTCAAGATTTCAAAAAACTTGATGGAACACCAGTGAAAAATGTACGTGGGGGTTTCGTATATATTATGCCCTCGTGACCATTACAAATATTTGAGCATCTCCCGATGCCCCGGATTTCCAATCCGGCCGGTTTGTGACTTTACAGCCGACCTCCAAAATCTCACCCGGCTGCCTCCCTACCTCAACTCGTAAATCAACACATCCTCATTCTCGAATATCTTCTCAAAATACTCCATTTCCGCACCCGTATTGAACATATAAGCCACAGACGGCTCATAGTATTCTTTAATAAAAGCTTTGGATTGAAAACCGCCTACATCCCCTGCTTTAAAGTCAGGCCAGGCGGTCATGTACATAATCGAGAAGTAAACATCTCATCTGTCCCTTGAAATGTACACGTACCTGGCTCCGTACTTCCCGGCAATATCACTTGCAGTTTCCTCAGAAGTAGCAGTGAAGAACCTGGATACATCCATAACCTTCTCATTGGACTCGAAAGTATCGTATAGTTCAGACGGTCTACCAACAGACCATTTAATCTCCTCAGAGGCATAGGCAATAACAGGCTCCTTGCCCGATGCCTTTATATCAAGTTCATAGTCCCACCATCCCAGGACACTGCCACTCTCTTCACCCTGCAGGAACTGTATGGCCTCGTAGGCCCCTGCAGTAATTGGATGACCAGTCGTTCCGCTATTGGAATCAAGGAAATACTGGTACTCGAACGGTCCGAATGAACTTGTGTCGATCACATTCTGGTCTAATCCATATAATCTATATCCGGCATCTCCGGGCATCTCCTCTATCAATAAGACTTCCCTCTGATTGCCAAGGTAGGTATAATACACTCCCAATGAGGTCAATGAAACAATGAAGGCAAGTACCACAGCAGCAATAAAACGCTTATTCTTTTCCTCAATGGGTTTACTGAAAAAAGCCATGATATTAGGCACCGCCAGGATAGTTGTAAAGATTATCAATGAAATAATGCCGAAACCATAGGAATTGAACGGTTTGTCAAATACCGTGATCTGGGATTCACCTGATATCAAAATCTGGCTTAGATACCAGAAAAACGCAAGTGTCAAAACAATATTACTGGAAGCCAGTATTCTCTGGATTTGTGCAGATTTCACGAAATTAAAGAACATCACCAGCGATGAGATACCTATTAACAGAAGTATCCCTGAAGATATGAATATAATATCCATCACATACCACGGAACTACATGCACATTTGCCAGCACCCTTAAAGCTGTACTGACAAGCCACAGTGCATACACCAGATGCAGGATACTGACAAAACCATTGAATCCCAAACCTTTAATTTTATTAATAAAGATTACTCCATACGAATCCATATATATTCCCTCCCTTTTCAGCTGCATTTCGGTATTGGGGCACCACCCCATCATTTTCCGGATTGTCTATGTAATATTGATATTCATATCAATTCCCTCAATTTTGCAAATAGTTCCTCAGCCAGTATAGTGGGGTCATTGCTCTTCTCAAGCCTGATGTCCATCTCATCTGCAAAGTCCCAGAGTAGTTCCATACACTGAGCGTATCTGTTGCATGTGCCACAGTCTCCTTCATGCTCGTACCACACCTGCACCCCATGTTTTGCCGATACGAATATGATGGCGTTTGCATCAAACGGTATAGAGTGCCCGAACAAGATACCCCACTCAACATTGATGCTCTCCATCTCTATCTGGTTTGCCTGTGCCATATCAAGCAGTGTATTCTCAATACGTTTATTCATGCCGATTAGAGCCCTGGATACCGCCTGCCTTGAGATATTGAACGAGCGTGCTATGTTGATATTGGGAAGCCCGTCTCGACGCAACTTCCAGAATTTGAATTGCTTTTCATCCATTGGCAGGAACATATGTCAATATATGCACGTTGACTATTTAACATTTTGTATTTCCATATTATTTAAGTAATATAAAATTTAAATGGAAAAAACGTAGGAAGTGTACAAATCGATTAAATACCAAAGCCATGAGCATCCTCTTGATGCCTTTCGGATTTCAATCCAAGGTCCGTGACTAAAAGGTAGGCGTCAGTCAGTCAGTCAGTGGAACTCCCGGTGAGAAAATTTATAGTTTAAATTACAATAGGTGTAATTCAATGAAACGATCAATAAGAGAAATTGAAATTGATTAAAAAAAAAGGAAAACACTATGACAATTAAAAATTTCAAACAATTTAATGGACAACATTGTGAAACCACAGCAACTGGAAGTTTATTAAATCAACTTGGAATTAAACTTTCTGAACCAATGCTTTTTGGATTAGGAGAAGGTTTAGGTTTTATTTTTTGGAATATGAAAATAATGGATTTCCCATTTATTGGTGGAAGAATTAAACCAGATGTTCTTACTCAAAATATTACGAATAATTTAAATTTAAAATTAATAGTAATGGAAACATCTTCAATAAAAAAAGCGTGGGAAAATGTGAAAAACAATATTGATAAAGAAGTAGCAGTCGGTTTAAAATTAGATTGTTATCATTTAGAATATTTTACGAATAAAATTCACTTTGCAGGTCATTATGTTGCAATGTATGGATATGATAATGAATTTGCATATTTGATTGATACTCAACAACAAGGTGGAAAAGTAAAAACATCTTTAAAAAGCCTTGAATTAGCTAGAAATGAAAAATGCCCAATGTCTTCAAGAAATCTAATTTACACCATTCAGAAAACAGAAAAAAGCTACAACCTAAAAAAATCCATTATTACAGCAATAAAGAATAATGCAAAAGATTATTTAAATCCACCAATAAAGAACATAGGATACAAAGGTATATTAAAAACAAGTGTTGAAATAAAAAGATGGTTCAAAAGTAGTAAAGACATTGAAAGAGATTTTACAACAACAGCAATGTTAATGGAAAAAGCCGGAACAGGTGGAGCTTTATTCCGAAATCTTTACAGAGACTTTTTAAAAGAAAGTTATGATTTGTTGCAAATAGAGCAATTAGACCAAGCCTACAAAATGTTTTCCGATAGTGCGAAGCAATGGACAAAAGTTTCAACTCTATTTGACAAAGCAGGTAAAACAAAAGATATTGAATTTATAAATCAAGCGTCTGAAATTTTAGAAGATTTATCAGAAAAAGAGAAAAAAGCAATGGAGCTGCTATACCGTATAAAATAGAGTAAATGGAAAGGCTCGATATATCGTGGACGATTTCATTTGACAAATGAAGTGTCAACACATCGTGAACACTTTTGATACTTACCCTGTTTAATGCATCTTTCGTGATGCATCATGGATACTGACGAAGAAGAGAGAATAGTTGCCGTAAATCGATATCTAAAGGGTGAAAAAAGAACCGACATTTGCAAAGACCTGAATCGATCAAATGGTTGGCTTTCCAAGTGGTTTAATCGCTACAAAACGGGTGAAGAAGGATGGTATAAGTCCCAATTAAAAGCACCTAATAATCCTGGGAAAAAGACAAGGGATGAGATTGAAAACGCGGTTGTGAATATCAGAAAAACTTTGATGGACGGTAACGAACACGAATCCATATATTAATTATTACTGTCAAAATTGGGTTGGACAATTTTGAACACAAAC
>DBOM01000056.1 GCA_002299965.1 Caldiserica bacterium UBA646
ATTGGGATGATACATCAACATTTTATGCTTGTAGATACACTTACTGTTCTTGAAAATGTAGCATTAGGACTTAAATCTCAAGGTTTCTATATCAGAAAGCCGGAAATTGCAAAACAAATAAAACAAATATCCGAAAAATATCATTTCAATATTAATCCATATTCCAAAATATGGCAACTCTCCGTTGGCGAGCAACAACGCGTAGAGATTATAAAAACCCTGTTCAGGGGCGCTGAGATACTAATTCTTGATGAACCAACCGCCGTTCTAACTCCCCAGGAATCCAACGATTTGTTTAAAATACTTAAAAAATTAGTAAAAGAAGGTAAATCAATTATTTTCATCAGTCATAAGTTAGATGAAGTAATGGAAATTTCAGACAGAATAACAGTTTTAAGAAAAGGAAAGGTAGTTGGGACAGTAAACAAAAAGGATGTAACTAAAAGTCATCTGGCTAAAATGATGGTGGGAAGAGAGGTGCTGTTTAGCTTAAAAAGAAACCCATTAAAAAGAAAAGGTGAGGTTCTGAAAGTAAAAGAACTTGAAGCATACAATGACAAAGGAATTAAGGCTCTGAAAAAAATAAGTTTTACAGTTGCTGCCGGTGAAATTTTTGGCATAGCAGGTATTTCAGGTAACGGTCAAAAAATATTAGCCCAGGTTATCACCGGGTTAAGGCGAGCAACTAACGGTAAAGTAATCTTAAATGAAAAAGATATAACAAATGCTAGCCCAAAAGCTATCACAAGTAGCGGCGTAAATTATATTCCTCCGGATAGGCTCAAGGTCGGGCTGATCCCAAACCTTAATACGGTAGAAAATGCCATCCTCCGCTCCTACGATAGAGAACCAATTTTAAAAAGAAATTTTATTGATTATGAAAAAGCAACAGAATACACCAAATCACTCATTACAAAATTTAATATCATGGTGCCAAAAATAGATGCCCCGGTAAAGCTTCTTTCCGGCGGGAATATGCAGAAGCTCCTTTTAGCGCGAGAAATTGCTGAAGAGCCAAAGCTACTTATTGCTGTTCATCCCACACGAGGGCTAGATGTAGGAGCAACAGAATATATCAGAAAGCAGTTACTCAAGGAACGCGACAAGGGTTTAGCAGTATTGCTAATTTCAGAAGACCTGGATGAAATACTCATGGTGTCAGACAGAATTGGAGTAATATATGAAGGACAAATTATGGATGTTATCAACATCGAAGATGCTGAGAGAAACAAAATTGGATTACTTATGGCTGGAGTAGATTCCGCAAGAAATTAATTACGAAAGGATGTAAAAAATGTTACTGTTTGAAAAACGAGAAAATGTTTCTACTAAATTAAAGGTAGCCATTCCGCTAATATCTGTATTTTTGGGTTTAGTCGCAGGAGCTATTGCAATCCTTTTTACGCGGACTAACCCACTTATAGTATATCAGGCACTGGTCAAAGGCGCATTTAGCAGCGTTTATACGTTCTCAGAAACACTCGTAGTTGCCATTCCTCTAATCTTAATCTCAGCAGGATTAATAGTCGCATTCAAAATGAACTTTTGGAATATCGGAGCATACGGTCAATACATTATTGGAGCTATTTTTGGAACGTTTTTCGCTCTCAATATGCCTGCTACAATGTCAAGGCCACTGCTCCTTACCATTATGTGCCTTGCCGGCATTTTGGGAGGAGCTCTTTGGGGATTGATACCCGCTGCGTTAAAAGCCTTCTGGGAAGTAAACGAAGTTATTTCTACATTGCTTTTAAATTATATCGCACTCTATATATTAAAATATTTGATGTATGGTCCATGGAGAAATCCGGCAAGTCACGGTTTTCCGCTATCAAAACCATTTGAATTAAATGCCCAACTCCCACGATTATTAATGCGCACAAGAGTTCATCTTGGCTTGATTTTAGGTATTATTGCTGTAATTATTGTCTATATTCTTATTACAAAAACTAAATTTGGATATGAAATACGGGTAATAGGCGAGAATAAAAGAGCAGCAAGATATGGTGGGATCAACATAACAAAAAACATTTTCATAGCGATGGCTATAAGCGGAGGATTAGCTGGACTCGCTGGCCTGGCACAATTATCCGGCGTTATACATATGCTTCAGATAGAGATTAACCCGGGATATGGGTACACTGCCATCATAGTTGCCTGGCTTTCTTCATTAAACCCAATTATAGCAATGTTTGTATCGGTCATTTTTGGTGGCCTGGAAGCTGGTGGGTATCAAATACAAATGGCTATACGAGTCCCATTTGGCATTGTAGGCACCATAGAAAGTGCCGTTTTATTCTTCTTGCTGGGCGGTGAAATATTTAAGAGGTACCGAATAAAACTCAGGAGGAATACATCATGAAATTAACGGCTACTACAATTATTATAACGCTACTCGCCACCACGGTACGTTCTGGCACCATACTTTTGTTCCCTACTGTTGGCGAAATATTTGCTGAAAGATCCGGAATACTAAACCTTGGCATAGAAGGAATGATGATTATTGGTGCATTTTTCGGTTTTGTTGCAGCATATATAACAAAAAATCCATACCTTGGATTTGTCGTCGGAACACTTGCAGGAGGTGTTGCAGCACTCATTTACGCCTTTATATCGATAACACTCAGAGGAAACCAGGTAGTAAGCGGACTGGCTTTAACAATTTTTGGATTAGGTATCACCAGTTTTTATGGTCAGAGATGGATAAATAATAAATTGCCGGAAAGCATCCCTACTGTCGTAATACCCGGACTTTCTAAAATACCATTTATAGGTCCGGTATTTTTTAGACAAGATTATATTGTATATTTTTCTTATATTCTTGTACTTGCCCTGTGGTTTATCCTCTACAAAACAAAACCGGGAATACATCTACGAGCAGCCGGGCAAAATGCAAGAGCTGCTGATGCAATGGGAGTAAATGTAAATGCCACCCGTTATTTTTGGACATTCTTTGGTGGACTCATGGCGGGTGCTGGCGGGGCATACCTGACAGTAGCGTATGCACCTTTCTGGTTAGAGGGAATTACAGCAGGCAGAGGATGGATTGCAGTTGCACTTGTTATCTTTGCCATGTGGAATCCCATTAATGCACTTATTGGTGCATACTTATTTGGAGGGATAACTGCTTTGCAATTCCAACTTCAAGCATCTGGCACTACAATACCTTCCTCTCTCCTCAGCATGCAGCCATACCTTCTTACTTTTATCATAATTATTATTGCAACACTCATTGTGCGTGCCAGACATCTTGGAGCGCCTAAAGAATTAGGAACACCATACGCAAGGGAGGAGAAATAAGCATGAGCTACATTAAAAAATTAAAATGTTTACTATGCGGCGCAGAATACAGCCCCGAGGAGGTAAAATATACCTGTCCTAAATGCGGAGACGAAGGCATTCTTGAGATAATATATGACTACGAAGAGATAAAAAAACATTTTACAAAGGAATCTCTTACAGATAGCAGGGACTATTCAATGTGGAGATATTTGCCTCTTTTGCCTGTAGATGACCCATCTAAAATTGGACCTCTAAAAGTAGGATGGACGCCTCTTTATTCGGCCGAAAGGATAAGAAAAGATCTTGATATGCAATATCTCTGGATTAAAGATGACGGAAGAAACCCTACCGCGTCTTTAAAAGACAGGGCATCAGCCATTGCTATTGTCAAAGCGCAAGAACTTGGAGAAAAGATTATAACCTGTGCTTCCACGGGAAATGCAGCGTCATCCCTTGCGGGGGCTTCTGCTTCTGTGGGATTGAAAAATTATATATTCGTGCCTAAAACAGCACCAAAGGCAAAGATTGCTCAGCTTCTCGTATTTGGAGCCACTGTATTTGCAGTAAATGGTACTTACGATGAGGCATTTGAATTATCTATAGAAGCAACAAAAGAATTTGGCTGGTACAACAGAAATACCGCATTTAACCCATATATGGTGGAAGGGAAAAAAACAGTCGCGCTAGAGATTATCGAAGAGATGAATTTTGAAGTTCCCGATTATGTGTTTGTATCAGTCGGTGATGGGTGCATCATATCTGGCGTCGCAAAAGGTTACACCGACATGTATAGCTTAGGTTTTATTGACCGCCTTCCAAAACTTGTCGCAGTGCAAGCCGAAGGATGCCGGCCTATCGTAGATGCTGTAAATGGTGATGGCACAGTAAAATTTGTGGAACCTAACACACTAGCAGACAGCATCGCAGTAGGCGTGCCTAGAAATAGAGTAATGGCCATCAGGGATATTGAAAATTCAGAGGGATTTGGTATTGCAGTCAGTGACGACGAAATAATCGAAGCTATCAAATACCTTGGCTCAACAGAGGGCATTTTTGCAGAACCTGCTGGATCCACCGCATTTGCGGGGGCACTGAAAGCCTTAAAAAATGGTAAAATATCAAAAGCTGATAAAGTTGTAATAATTGTCACGGGAAATGGACTTAAAGACGTCGAAAGTGCAATAAAAGCAGGAGGGGAACCTCTTGTAATAAATCCTGATATTGAGTCCATAAAAAAAGCTTTAAACAAATGACTTCGGAAGAAAAATTAGAAGTAACACAACTCCTAAAACAACTTATTAATATAGAAAGCACAAACCCCCCGGGGAAAGAGAATAAAATTGCAAATTTCATAAAAAATTATCTTTCGGAAAATAAAATACCAGCAGAGCTTGTTTATCTTGCCAAAAACAGAAGCTCAATTGTCGGACGAATTGACGGCACCAGTAAACGCAATATTGCACTCTGTGGACATCTAGATACCGTAAAGGTGAATAAAAATAAATGGAGCAAACCACCCTTTAAGGGAATTATAGAAAACGGAAAGATGTACGGACGCGGAGCATCTGACATGAAGGGTGGTATCGCAGCAATTCTTTACGCCACAGTCCTCTTAAAAAGAAACAATATTGTACCAGATAAAACAATTGTTCTTGCACTCACAGCAGATGAAGAACAAAAATATAGCGGGGCAAAAAAACTCCTTGAAAAGGGCTATTTTGATGAAACTGAATTTCTTATTATTGCAGAACCCACAGATTCTAAAGTATATATAGGCGAAAAGGGAGAACTATGGATAAGAGCAATATTCCATGGAAAAGCTGCACACGGTTCTACTCCGGAACTAGGAAATAATGCAATAATCGCAGGAAGTAAATTTGTGTTGCATGTACAAGAATTATCCGATAAAACCTTCACGGAACACTTTTACTTTGGCAAAACATCCCTTAATGTTGGGCAATTTAGTGGAGGCGTCCAGGTAAACATCGTCCCTGATTACTCTGAAATAATGCTTGATTTTAGAGTAATTTCACAGGAAAATAAAGAAAAAGCTGTTACTCTTGTGAATATTGCAGGTAGAAAAGTAGCAGATGAAACAAATGTGAAGTTTGAAAGCGAAATATTTAGTTATCATCCTCCTATTTTTTCTGATCCGTCAAATTTTTTCGTAAACAAATTCATTCAAAAAACACAAATTAAACAAGGAGGAATAATAGGTTATTGTACTGATGGGGCCACAATCATACCAAAAAAACAAATACCATTTGTCATTTACGGTCCGGGAACAATTGCTCTCGCACATCAACCGGATGAATATATCACGTTAAATTCTTTATATAAAGCAGTCGACAATCTCACTGCATTTTTAATAAAATAACAAGTTTGTTTTCTGTATTAATTAAATAAAAAAATCTTTACTCTATTGGAGAGATGCCTATAACTCTTTCTCTGTTAACTAATATAAAACCAACTTTTCGGACTTCCATCGTTCCATTTACCGGTTGAATTTCTGCATCGGTTATTGCTAAAAAAGATCGATCTTTCATAAATTTATTTAGTGCATCAGAAAACCTCATGTTTGTTGGAACGCTTATTATCCCTTTTATGACAAATGATTGAGTGAGAATTAAAACATGCATCTGCACGGTATTTAATCCTAATGCCATTTAAGATACCTCCTTTTTTTGCTAAAAACTCATGTAATGCCTTAACTAAATTTCTCTCTCAAAAACTTATATTTCTAATTTTACAGGCATTAGATAAAAAATAAAGCAGAGTTAACCCTGCTTTATTTTTTATGACTACTTTTTCTTTGCGTCTTTTTGTTTTCTTTTTACACTAGGCGGCACATAAAATCGCCTCTTCTTTAACTCAGAGTACAATCCTTCTTTAATGCATTCCCTTTTAAATCTTCTTAAAAGATCTTCAATAGATTCATTTCCTCTTTTTCTTACGTTTGCCACAATTTCACTCCGACTCCCATAGAAGCCCGAACTTCGCCTCC
>DBOM01000049.1 GCA_002299965.1 Caldiserica bacterium UBA646
AAGGAATGCTGCAAATGTATTTGCATACTGCAAAGTAGAGGAAATTCTTGCTCCCTGGGTAAGGCCTCTTCTTGAAAGGTAATCAAAAAAAGCACCAGTCAAATGGAATTTATACCCAAAATAGGCAAAAATTCCGAGCAAAGCAAGGATTAAAGCAAGCACAAGAACACTATTCAACACAAAATCCAGATCTTTTTGCGTAGTTGCACTGTTAAGAATGATGTAAAAGAGCACAACATAAATCAACACTTTATAAAATTCTGTAAGCGTTGCATGGAAATACACGGTAAAAAATAGAGACAAAAATGCTACCGCAAGGAAGATGAAAAGCCCTTTATCAGCACCACTTTTTACAATGCTTTCCTTGTTAACAATTCTTAAATAAAAAAACAGAAAAATTGCAGGAAGAGACAAGAGAAATGTACCATAGGCCTCCCAGGTAAAGTAGCCACCCTGAAAAAGTCCGGAAAAGAAAACAGGAATAAGAGTAAAAAGAATCAGTAAGAACTTTAAATTTACTTTCCTCTTACTTACCTCTCGCATTTTTTTCTTTTTCATCTGTCAAATTATAATTACTTTTTTTAAAATTCAAAAACGACAGATTCATCGTCGTTGCGCTCTTTCTGTTCTGTCATTACACTCTTTTGATTTACTTCACACTGGTGCCAGGCACCAGTGTGAAGTAAATTCGTCTTTAAGGTTGGGCCTCCCGCGTCGTTAGCACTCACTTGATTCTGTGAATCAAGGAAAAAAGCGCAGTGACAGAGAGAGGAGGCTTTGCGCTCTTTTCCCTCACCCCGCAGGTTCTATATAAGTAATGGTAACAGTCCTTGTATCTGGATCCCATTCTACTGTGCAACCAAGTGTTTCTGCCACAAAACGGATAGGCACCATAGTTCTACTATTAATTATCACAGGGGATACATCAGGATTTTTCGAATCAATCAAAAAATACTCGTCATTTACCTGTGCTGTATTTTTGCCGATCCAGAGATTGATTATTGTATCTTTAAATAAAATTGTAACTTTTCGTTCATTGCCATTCCACAAAATCTCCCCGCCAAGTGTTTCTACAATAGTCCGTATGGGCAGTACAGTTCTACCCCACTTTGCAATTATAGTTGGCACAGTTCCCCTACCCGGGTCCACTTCTTCCACAACACCATTTACCATCATATAAGCATTGTCAATTTGAAGTACAATTTCCGTTTCTTTTGCCTCAGGGA
Source organism: Caldiserica bacterium UBA646 (assembly GCA_002299965.1). Taxonomy (GTDB): domain Bacteria; phylum Caldisericota; class Caldisericia; order Caldisericales; family Caldisericaceae; genus UBA646. The sequence continues at coordinate 1,227 of DBOM01000049.1, forward strand.
GTTTCTCGTAGATTCCCGTAAATGTAACAATATCCCCTTCTTTCACTTCCTTTTCAATGCTTTCAGGAGTTTTGTACCCAGTCACATCGTTAAATTTAATGATGTAAATACCTGCAGGAACATTTTTTATGGTAAAGCTCTTGCCAAAACCCGCATATTCTGCAAGCCCTGTAATTACGAATGTTGCATCATCGAGATTTGTTGTAACGACAATGGCAGACAGAATAGGCACAGCTTTTTCATAAGTTCCTTCAAAATGAATAGAACTATTTGCTTTAAGCTCGAGCGTCACGCTTTCCGGCGTGTTATAGCCAGAAATATCTTTATATGTAATTGTATACTCCCCCACGGGTGCATTCATCACTTTATAACTTTTTCCTTTTCCATAATATGTTTTTGGCCCTTCAATAAGATACTCCGCTTCATCTAAGTTGGCAAGCACAGTAATTATTCCTGTTTGAGATCCTATTGCGTATATCCAACCTTTGTCATCTCCAAAATAGAGTGTCCCATCCACACCAATTGACGGAGAAGAATAAATAGGCGCTCTTGCTTCAAAATCAAAAATCTTTTCTCCCTCATTTGTAATCGCATAAAGTATCCCATCCAGTGTGCCAACATAGATTGTATCATCCACTGCAACGCACGGAGAGGAATAAATCTGTCCACCTGCATTAAATTTGTAAAGCAAGGTTAACTCATCAGAAAAGATGTAAACGTATCCGTCATAAGAGCCTACTACAATAGAGCCGTCAGACATAAGAGCTGCCGATGAATATATATCACCGCCAGTTTTAAAAGTCTTTACAACATCCCCTCCCAGTGTCATCTTGTAGAAACTTCCGTTAGAAGAACCCACATAAAGATAACTACCGGAGATAAGCGGTGTGGCACGTATTTTACCACCAAGTAACGTTTTCCACAGAAGTTGCCCCGTGTCAGTCAGGCAATATAAATGCCCATTATCTGTGCCAAAAAAAACCTTGCTTCCTGTATATGCAGGTGAAGAATAAACAGGAGAGCCAACATTATACTCCCACTTAAATTCATTTCTATCGTTAGTAAGATCTTTAGCAACCATATAACCATCGTCACAACCTATGTACAGTGTATCATTTGCTATTAAAAAAGAAGAATGAAAATCATCATGTTTATAAATTCTCCACTTGCGTGCCGCACTTGTTAGAGAGAAACTGTACAGATACGGAGGATTTCCACCTGCAATAAATATTCTATTGTTGTATATTGCAGGAGTAGAATCAATCTTTTCACCAAGAGATAAAGAAAAAGCAGTTATTCCTTTTTCAGGAGAAAGACCAACAACAATTCCATCATACGAAGCAAAATAAACTATTCCTTTGTCATCAAAAATAGGAGAGGATGTAATATGAGTATCTATTCTATGCTCCCATTTAAGTCCACTACTTTTGGGCCCTTCCACTTCTACTCGCCCTGTCCGCATAGGATTACCTCTAAACATAGTGGGAACTTCATAATCAGCATATGCTCGCTGTGCACTACTTAATCCAACACAGACAATAAGCAATACAATCACTAATATTAAAGCTTTTTTCATTACTTTCGCCCCCTTCTTATTTATTTTAGCACAAAAATAACCGTTTCAAATATTATTTGCAACTTTAACAACAAAACATTGTTTTAGAAAAACAACGAATTTATGTCACACCTCCGTATTTCATCATTGCAAAGCCATGTAGTGACTGTGGCAATTCCCAATTTTGCTTTTTCTTTTTCTTCGTCATTGCGTCTTTCTTTGTCATTGCAAACGAAGTGAAGTAATCTCCTCCTTAACAACAAACAATTGTTTTAAGAAAACAATAAACGGAAAGAATAATTTTACTATGGGATCGCCACGGCAAAAGACGCCTCGCGAAGACGATGTGTATTGAGATCGCCACGTCTGCAAAAACAACAGCACTTGGCGTAATGCATGCCAAGGAAAAAAGCGCGATGACGGAAGAAAGTCTTTGCGACAAAAACAAGAGAGGGCGCCACCAGGCACCCTCTCCAGCACTCCCCCTTAATAAATAGTCAACAGCAACTACACTACTCTTCAACCGTGTGCACAGCAGTAATCTTAAAACTGATATACACACTTGAGCCTCTATTTATTTCAAGCTCCTCAAGAGATTGCTTTGTAATGAGCGCTGCGACAGTAAAACCCACATCAACAAAAACCCTCGCAAGCGGCCCTTTAAAAGAAATGCGCTTCACAACGCCTTTAAAATTATTTCTTGCGCTTGTCTTTGTCAGCCGTTTTTTCAGTAAAATGTCCTCGGGCCTTATAAAAACCTTTAACTTAATCCCCTGCTTGTATTTGCCAAGAGCAAAAATATTCAACCCGTCTACCTTGACCGCAGTAATCCCTTTATCCTGCGCATCAGCCACTCCGTCATATATATTTGTCTCTCCAAAAAATGTTGCAACGGTTTTTGAATTAGGTTTATAAAAAATTTCATTAGGTGTACCGATCTGTAAAATCCGCCCGTTTTCCATCAAAGCAATCCTGTCGCCTACAAGATGTGCCTCTTCAACATTGTGCGTAACAAATATAGCGGATTTATTCAGCTTTTTTAACGTATTCTTTATCTCAATGGTCACCCGTTCCCTTTCTTTCGGAGAAAGCGCCGATGTAGGCTCATCCAGAAGCACTATTTTAGGATTTGTAATCAGCGTGCGAGCAAGAGCAACCTTCTGCTGTTCCCCTCCACTCAGCGTTTTAGGGAATCTATCCAGAAAATTATCCAATTTAAACAAGTGTACAAGTTTTTTAAATTCTCTGTCAAGATCGGGAATCACCTGAAAGCGCGCACCATAAAGTATATTTTCTTTCACGCTAAGATGCGGAAATAATGAAAGGCCCTGAAAAATAAATCCAATATTTCTCTCGTTAGCTGCCTTGTTTGCAATGTCATCTCCAAAAAGGCCAATCCTCCCTGAAACAACAGGCAAAAAACCTGCGATAGTTTCAAGAAGCTTTGTTTTCCCGGCACCGTTTTCCCCGAGTACGACAAGTATCTCGTTGTCATAAACTGAAAAAGAAATATCTCTTATTTTAAACGTGCCAATCTTCGCATTAACATTTTGCAGCACAAGGACATCATTTATGCTGTTCACCTTTTCCTCCGCACCAGGAATCTAACAGTCAAAAATATGGAAAGGCAAATTACAAGAAGTATCGCAGCAATAGCACTGGACACGGCAAGGTTATACTGAGTAAAAGCATCGTATATTTTCACCGGCGCTGTCAGAGGATAATATGCAACAATGATTACCGCGCCAAACTCCGAAATCGCTCTTGCCCAGGTAAGCAAAAATCCAGATAAAATTTCATCCCGTGAAAGAGGCAAATATATGTATCTGAACGTAGAAAAGAGCGAAGCACCCAGAGAACGCGACGCCTTTTCCAGAGAAATATCAACCTTTTTAAAACCGTCTCTTGCAGAATTTACAATGTAAGGAAGCGACACAAAAAGCATTGCCAGAACGACAGCAATACGTGTACCGGTAATTCTGAACCCAAATCCGTTGTAAAAAAAAGCGCCAAGCAGGCCTTGCCTTCCAAATATAAAAAGCAGCGCGATACCTGCAACCGTATGGGGCACTGCAAGAGGGAGATCCACTATTGTTTCCACTGCCTCTTCAAGCTTTCCAAAACGCTCCTTTGCCATAAGAAATGCAAGTGGCACGCCAAAGATAATGGCAATAAACGCAGTAACAAAAGAAAGAAAAACACTATTCCAGATAGGCACAAGTACTGTTTTATCTTTCAATTCCTGCAAGATAATAGCGGGCGAATGCGCAAAAATAAGCCGTCCGAGAGGCAAAACAATAAATAAAAGAAGTATCCCGCCTAATATAAAAAAAGATATATATGTAAGTTTTTCTCTACTTTTCATTCCTCAAAATATTTTCTCAAAGCTTCCGGCAATTCATTGATAGGCACATTTGTTTTAAACGGCACAAATGGCTGTCCGTTTTGCGCAAAGATTTCTTTGCCTTTTTCGCTCAACAAATAGTCAACGAACTCAATGGCAAGCTCTTGATTCATAGCATTCTTCGGAATAGTAATGCCGTAACAAATAGGCGCACCTTTCACAACGTTGCCATCTTTCATTGTAAATGTCGCTTGTCCGTAAAAATCAGCATAATCAACACTACCAAAGCTCAGCTGGTCCGGAAGCTCCATATATCTCAAACCATTCTGCACAGCAACTGACA
>DBOM01000044.1 GCA_002299965.1 Caldiserica bacterium UBA646
GGGCTTGGTCCGGAATCTCCTCCTTTTTCTTGGCACTACGGGTCTTTGCGAGGGAGTGAAACGACCGCGGCAATCCCATTTTTTTCTTTTCAACTCCTTTTTAAAATTTTCATATATATTTTGATGAACCAACGATACTATTTCGTATAGATTTTTGATAAGGCAATTCGGGGACTTGACAAGAACAAAAAAAGAGTTTAAAATTATGTTAAGTAAAATGGGGTAGTATATAAAAAAATGACAGCGAAGAGCTGTATCTTAGTGATGGACGCTGTGGGATACAGGGAGCTGAGTGGCGTAACCGGCATTTTTTTATTCTAATTGGATGTATTTGACTTGAGGAATTTTTTGATATAAAATACATACTAAAGAGCAATGGAAGGGGAGCGATGAGAATAAAGCGTCTTTGCAATGCAAAAAAAGGGTTTAGCTTAATTGAGGTAATAATAGCGCTGGCTATCCTTATGATTGTAGTGCTTGGATTGCTAACCAGTTATTACTCTTATTACAGAAATATGGTGGACCTCCGTATTCAAACAATTGGCCAGAACCTTGCGCAACTGCAATTGGAAGATGTTCAAAACCTTGCTGCTTCTGTAATTGATTCTGATATTATTGATAGTACTATTGGTTATCTGCCAAACTATCCTGCCGATGCTGATCCTACTGAGAATATTTATAGCTCAGGTCAAATAGACGGTTCATTCCAGATTGAGCGCTTAACTGACATAGTTCTTCTTGATAGCGATGGTAATCCACACGATTTTGCGAATGGGGCTGATACTGTTGGTGGTATTGGATTAGATAGTTTGTTGCTTCTTCCTGGGAGTATCGCTGTGGATTTTCAAGATACAACTGGAGATGGAAGCCCAGATCATTACATTCTTACACTTCATAAAGAGGTATTCCCGAACTATAAAAAAAAGATTGTGATAACTGATAGAACACCAACTTTGAGTCCGTATAAGAAAATTTTTAACATTCAAGTTACTGTGTATTGGGATGTGAATGGTGTTGAAAAGAGCATTACAATTACAGGAGAAAAGAGTGATGCAGGAAGCAGCTAAGAAAAAGAGGAAAGGTTTTACCTTAGTAGAGTTGGTTGTTGCACTGGCTATTTTTATTGTAATAATCACTATCTCTTTTTCAACGCTTTCCCGCTTTTTTGCAATGAGAAGTGCTCAGGAGCAGGAAATGATTTTACAGCAGAATTTCCGCTTTGCACTGGACAAGATGGCTTACGATTTCAGGCAGGCAAGTGGTGAAACTATTCTTATTAAACCTGATAGCAACGCAATGGGTGAAGAACTGCAATTCAACACCAGTGCTGGGACTGTAACATATAATCTTGGCGATGGTGCAAGCTCGGGAACCTATGCAATTTGTAGGAAAGTAGATAGCAGTTCCCCACAACCAGTTACGGAGGATATGCATCAACTAGTAAAAGTATATTTTGTTCGCTCTGGTGGTAAGGTTATAATGATTGTCGTGGGAAACCTGGAATATTTTGGTAAAGAAAGGACAATTTCCTTCAGTTCTTTAGTGTTTTCAAGAAATTCTCCTAATGAATCACCATCACCATAGGAGGTGATTAAAATGATATTATGTAAAAGAAAAGGGATGGCATTAATCACTGTAGTGCTTATTGCAGCCCTTTTTCTCATATCCATTGTAGGGATAAGCGCAAAAGTTATAACCGATAAAAAAGTTTCTAATGCTCGTGCTTCTTCCGAAAGGGCTTTGGTTACTGCAGAAACAGGACTTTCGCAGGTTGTATTTAATTTACGTAACGCAGATTTTATAACTGATACTACAGCCCCATCGGGAGTGCTTGAACACCTTGATATAGATGGTGTAAAAGCTATTGCAGAAGCCACTCCTGATGAAACGCACGTTCTTTTGAACCTTGGAGAGCATCCATATTCTGATCCAACTGATGTGCCTTATGTGACCTACTGGGTGAAGATTAAAAAGACTGGTGGTGAGATCTGGACACCTACGGATGTTCCTTCGGAGGAGCCACATTATGTTTCTTTGGCAATTTATTCAATGGGTACAGTGTATAATAATTCAACGGCAGATAAAGAGGTAATTGGAAGAAAGGTAATTAGCACGGACTGCGATGTTGTTTTTAATAAATCGGTGAACACCATTGATTTTGGAATACTTGCTGGAGGCGATATTAATCTTGATGGACATTCGAGTGAAATAGGTGGCGATATTTTTGCAAATGGTGATATAACTTCAAATAACCCAAGCCAGAAAGTGTATGATGGCGAAGCTTATGCTCACGGCGCAATAGATCCGACGATTGCACCTGACCCTAATAGGCATCCGGGGCAGGCCCCTGTTAATATTACTGAAAAATTTGAACAGTACACTAAGGATATGGCTTATGCATTTAAGACTGGGGCAGGGCCCTATAATGGAACAGTAGAAGGGTATCCAAATACATCAGAGGGAGTAGTCCAAGACGCTATCGCATCTTATCTTTCTGGAGATGAAGAAACGGGCGATACATTAGGAGACATACACGATTTTTATAATGACCTAATGGGTTATGGTGTGGAAGGTTATGTTCCTGCTGATCCAGATAAGTTTGATAATTTTGGTACTTTGTCCTTGGATCAACTTTTTGACTTACGAAATAAGGCAAACAATATTGTTTACTATCATCAAGGTGAAGTGACCTTAAGTAATGCTCACAATTCCCCTGATCTTTCTAACTTAAGGGGAATTATTGTTATAGAAGGCAATTTTGAGATAGCAGGCAATGTAGATATTGGCGATTCAAATTATCTTGAAGAAGGAAGAAGCGGCCCTGAATTTGCCCTTATCGTTAGAGGAACAATTACGCAAACAGTTGGCACAGCAAACTTTTACGGATTACTTTATGGTGAGTCTTTCACGATGAGTGCAGGTAACTTTAATTGTCATGGTGCAATAGTAGCTGAGGGAGATATAGAGATAACAGGAAATTCTACGATAACTTTTAAAGATACTGGCTTAAATATTGTAGATGTTCTTGAGTCAAATGGTGTATCTGAAGCAGAATTAGGCTCCTCTTCCTGGAAAGAAATATCATATGAAGAATTTGAAAATCCTCCGAGCCCGTAAAGCATTTACTCTTATCGAGGTTGTTATAGTTGTTGCCATAATTATTATTATGGTGGGAGTTGGTATTCCGTTTACTTCAAATATGATTGTTGAACGTTCCCTATACAATGCTGCTGCACAGGTTCAGCAGGATATTCGGCTTGCGCAGAATCTTGCAATTACGCACAGTACAACGAGTGAATTTAAAATTAGTTTTGACCCGGCAAATAATTCCTACACAGTTGAAACTGTCGAAACAAGCGGAGGTGGAAGTAAAATCATCACAAGGAATTTTAACGATGCTTTAGGTTTCCCAGAATATTTTGATAGCAGCTTAGCAGATTCTGATTCTATTGTGTTTGGTGGTTCAAGTACGATTCCTATTGATCTCAATTTTGACAACCTTGGACATCCGGATCCGGGTGATGGCTATATTAACCTTATGAACGGATCGGGAAGCAAAATAATTAAGATTGAAGTCTCGGTCATTGGCCGTGTAAATATAGTATGGGTTAAAAGATAATGCGAGATAATTTTTGTCGCAATTCAGTTGATCTATTCTGCAAAGAGGGAGGAACAGGGAAGCAGTAAGGCCTTTAATTGCGGCAAATAGATGACAAAGTACAATCAAATATATCTTAAAAGAATTTTCGTAACCAATCATATTTCTATCACTTATTTAAATTTTGATGTTAATCAACCATTGAAGTTCAACTTGAATTGCAACCCCAAAAGAAAAAATTTGTTCCTTATGAGGAATACTGTATGACAAATCTTACTTACTCCCGTAAAGCATTTACTCTTATCGAGGTTGTGATAGTAATTGCAATAATTATTATTATGGTGGGAGTTGCTGCGCCTATTGCATCAAGTTACATTGTAGAGCGTTCACTATACAATGCTGCTGCACAGGTTCAGCAGGATATTCGGCTTGTGCAAGAGCTTGCAATTGTTCACAGCAATAATAGTGCAGCGCACTTTAGAATCCATTTTTACCCGGAACAAAATACTTACAAAATTGAAGCAGATTATGATGCAAATTATGTGCTGGGTTCGGGCACAATAATAAAAAGAGAATTTAACGATGCCTATGGATTCCCAAAACATTTTGGGAAAGATACTCCCGACTCAGTTACTTTTGGTTCAGTAAGTGCGCCAGGAAACACTGCAACGATTGATCTTAATTTTAATAATCGAGGGATATCTAAAAAAGGCGCGGGACATATTAACCTGATAAATAGAAGTGGGACAAAACAAATTCAAGTGATAGTATCTGTGATTGGCAGGGTACGTATTGAGTGGGTTGAACGCTAACCCATTAAACCGCTAACTCTTAACCACGCTAACCTGCTAAAAGTGTTTGCTCGGTGCCTGGCACTGAGTGAACACTTTTGTTAATGGGTGTGTGTCTGCCTAAGAAATCTCTTCTTCTTTGTCTTTCTTTATTGTAATTTCTACCGAATCTATCTCCGGTACATTTTTTAATGTATTAATCAGTGCAAAAATTACAGACTTAAAAACTTCATAGACATATTTATTTGCTGGAAATCTTTTTCCGTTTACTTTTATCTCTATCATTTTATTGCCTCCTAAAAAATTTTCTTCTATAATCTTTTTCATTTTATCAAGTGCCTTGCTTCTGTGACTTATTTTATTTTTAATTTCTTTTCCGAGCATTGAAAAACTTTTATCGAAACCAATTGGCTTAAAAATGGGATCATAGCCAAAACCACTTCCCTCTTTTTTTTCTGGCGTTTCTAAAATTTCTCCTTCTACTATGCCTTCCGTTGTAAAATACTTTTTCTCTCTTGGAAGATATAGTACGGCAACAGTTCTAAACCGTGCTTTACGGTTTGGATTGTCTTTAAGTAGCTCTAGGATTTTTTTCATTTTTTCATCAAAGGAAGTTTTTTCGTTAAGGAAACGTGCGGAATTTATCCCTGGTGCACCACCCAGTGCATCGATTTCCAGGCCGGAATCATCCGAGAGTGTGGGGAGTTTGTATTTATTTGCATAATATTGAGCTTTTTTAAGTGCATTTTCAAGATATGTTTCTCCGTCTTCTTTGACGGTGTCTTCGTCATCTTCCGGTAACTCAATAATTTTAATTGGCAGGGTCTTGAGAATCTCTCTGATTTCCTTTATTTTTCCTTTATTTTTTGTTGCAACAAGTATTTTAATCATACTTTATTATACATATCTTCCTATTTTCTCCCAATTGTTCGCCTGGTGCCAGGCACCAGGCGAACAAATAGAAAAGGAAAGTCATTAGAATTGTTTGTCTATTTCGTTGAACCACTCAATAAACGCAGTGTCAGAAGCCATTCTTTTTTCTGCCTTGTTTTTGATTCTCCTTACTGTGAAATCTGGAATTTCTAATGCTAAAGATATATCCGCTGGCCTAAATTTTTTGTGGTAAAGAGCATATACAAACAAATACTTTAGCTCTCTATTTTTGACGATGCTACCATATTTATTTTGGATTTTTGTAAATATTTCTCTGATTTTTTTTATATCTTTTTCAGAATCGTGTTCATTTATTTCTTGCTCGTACTTTTCATATACTGATGCTTTCGACATTATGAATTGGGTAAACCTGGAGATTTCAATGCCTGAGAGGTTATAAATTTCTTCGAAATTTAAACATTTCGGAGCATTATTTTTATCCTTGAAATATCTATAACTGCACCATTTATAATCTTCAAGCTGTTCCACTAATTGTGCTTCTAATGGATTTAAATTAATATATACAAAAGCATTTAAAAAATACTCATCATCTGCAATAACGTAACTTTTGTATCTATCCTGAAAGAGATGGCCTTTTCTTATATGCACAGAATTAAAATGGTGTGCATATTTTGAATTAATTTCATGCATTATCTGCGAAAGATTTGCTTTTTCTGTTTTTATTAGAAGGTGATAGTGGTTTTTCATTAATGCAAATGAAAGAAGCATTGCCTGATATTTTGAAAAGGCATTACAGGTAAGTTTTATAAAATGCTTGTAATCTTTTTCTCCCGTAAAAGCATTTTCGCTACTTACTGTTTTTGAAATGACGTGATATATAGCACCTTTGTACTCTATTCTTTTCTCTCTCCCCATAGATTATTTATTATATACTTTTTTTTGAAAGTGTTCAAGTGGTGCCTGGCACCGAGCGAACAATTTTAAAATAGAAACGGAGAAGCAAGGGGGATAGCTTCTCCGTTTGATCGTTTGATTGATATGTTTGGAGGGAGTTAATTGGCGGAGAGAGTGGGATTCGAACCCACGGAAAGATTTAACTCCTTCACTCGCTTAGCAGGCGAGTGCCTTCAGCCTACTCGGCCATCTCTCCTCCACATAGTTATTATATTAAACTTGCTGGAAAATGCAACCTATAAAGGAATGATTTTGACTTTTTGCTGTGAAATTAGTTATGTTCGGTCTTATGCTTGATTTTGCTCGACATTGTAGTAAGATTATGCAAGATGAAAAAGGATATAATACTGGATATAAAGGTAATTACAAATGCAAAAAAAAATGAAGTTGTGGGTAAAAGAGACGGAAAACTTGTGATAAAGCTTAATGCACTTCCTATTCAAGGCAAAGCAAACAAGAAACTTGTAGAGTTTTTAGCTAAGCTTTTTAATGTGCGCAAGAGCAATATCACAATATTAAAAGGGGCTGCAGCTCACATCAAAAAAGTGGAAGTTAGAGGAGTAGATATTGGAAAGGTGGTGGAAATTGATGAATAGAAATGTTGTTTTTCTTACGGTGGCTTTTTTTGTTACATTTGCTGATCAACTGACTAAGTATTTAGTAAGGCAAAAGCTTGCTGTTGGGGCAAGTGTGCCGGTAATTGACCGCATTGTTTATTTTTCACATATCAAAAACACTGGTGCTGCATTTGGAATTTTGCAAAATGGGCGTATTTTTATTATAGTTATTGGCATAATTTCTCTTATTGTTATTTTGTATTTTCTTGATTTTCTTACTTCAACCCGTTTTCTTTTACTTGGAAGCGGCTTTCTCTTTGGCGGAATCATAGGAAATTTACTTGACAGGATATTCATCGGGCATGTGACGGATTTTATAGATTTTAGAATATGGCCCGTTTTTAATCTAGCAGATTCTTTTGTAAACATAGGTACTGCAATGATAGTGATTTATATACTGTTCTTTTATGGAAAAGCACATTCTTAAAGCGGATGAGAGAAAAAGGCTGGACCTTTTTCTCTCTCAGAAGCTTGATTATACCCGTTCTTATTTGCAAAAACTTATAAAAGAAGGTTGTGTAACAGTTAACGGGCAGATAGTTAAGCCTTCGCTTATGCTTGCGGAAGGCGATTTAATTGAGCTACAGGTGAAAGAACCTACCGAATTGTCCATTCCCAAAGAAGACAAACCGCTTGAAATTGTTTATCAGGACGAATATCTTGCAATTGTGAATAAAACGGCAGGTGTTGTGGTGCACCCGGTGGGAAGACAGAGGGAAAATACACTTGTTAACAGGCTTTTGTTTCACTTAAAAGATCTTTCAGCGATAGGTGGAGTTATAAGGCCTGGCATTGTGCATAGACTCGATAAAGATACATCAGGCCTTCTTGTCGTTGCCAAAACAAATGAAGCACATTTGAAATTATCAGAGTTGCTTAAAGAGCATAAAATTGAAAGAAACTATATAACACTTTTAAAAGGAAACTTAAAGGACAAGAAAGGTGCAATAAATTTGCCTATCGGACGAATGAATAAAAACGAAATAAAGATGGGGATTTCTCCATCTGGCAGGCGTGCTGTGACTCATTACAGGGTTATTGAAGAGATAGGGCCTTATACGCTTGTTGCTGTAGGTCTTGAAACGGGGAGAACTCATCAAATTCGTGTGCATTTTGCATATCTTGGGCATCCTGTTGTTGGAGATTATTTATACGGTGGGGAAATGGGCACAGATGTTTCTCTCACGCGGCATTTTTTGCATGCTTATGAAATTTCTTTCTTTCATCCTATAATAAAGAGAAAAATTGTGGCATATGCCATGTTGCCGGAGGAGCTGAGAGAGGTGCTCAAAGAGCTGAGGAATAAATGGAAGAAGAAAAAATAATTGCTACAAATAAACGTGTTGCGAGAAATTATGAAATTATTGACACAAAGGAAGCTGGTATTCAGTTAGAAGGATACGAGACGAAATCTGTGAGGGCTGGAAAGGTGAATTTGCATGGCAGTTTTATAAAGGAAAAAAATGGCGAATTTTTTATATATAAGATGTTTATAGCGACAAATCCTTCGGCACACAATGTAAAAGATGAAAGGCGACGGAGGAAGCTTTTGCTTCACGAGTATGAAATTGTTAAATGGAGTTCAAGAGTAAAGGAGAAAGGATATACAATTATTCCTCTTGATGTTCATACAGCGCATAATCGTATAAAGATAAAAATTGCACTTGTGCGCTCTAAAAAGCTGTTTGGCGACAAGAGAAAAGAAGAGGATAAAAGAATAAAAAGAGAGATAGGCAGGGCAAGGAGATTGACATGAAAAAGATATTATCTGTCATTTTATTTATTATGATTATTTTCACATCTGTGCCGGTAGCTAATGCGGCTGGATATTATTTGATAGAGGTTAGTGTTTCTTCTGTAAATATAAGAAGTGGGCCGGGAACGGAAAATAACATTTTATATCGAGCAGAGAGAGGAACTTTGTTAGAACTTCTTTTCACTCAAAATAATGCTAAAGGCGAAAAGTGGTACAGGGTGTATGATTTTAATAAAAACACTACAGGGTATATTGCCTCATGGCTTACGCGCAATACAAATATTACGATACAGGGCGAGGATGCAGATTTTGACGCAGAGGTCATTGCGGATGTGTTGAATGTGAG
>DBOM01000069.1 GCA_002299965.1 Caldiserica bacterium UBA646
TTTAGGTTTTTCTGGTGTCGTTTTCTTTTTTTCCCTTATTTTACCAATATCTTTAGGTTTTTCTGGTGTCGTTTTCTTTTTTTCCGTATCCTTTTTTTTCATTAACGGTTTAATTTGCTTAGTTTTTTCCACCACTTCTTCCTCAATGCTGTCTAATATTTCTAGAATGTCTCGAACTTCAGTTTTGGTCTTTTCTGATAATTTTTCTTTCCTGTACAAAGAATAAATCTTTTCTCCCAACTCTACAAATTTGCCTCTTTTCGAGGAATTGAGTGAAGCAATTTCAGCTTTAATTTTCGCAGTCTTTCCAAGTTTGACAGCTCTGTCACTAGCTTCCTGCGCACTTTTTTTTACTTTTTCCCAAAACTCATCCATCATAAACACCTCCTTTTTTAAGTAATTAAAGATTTATAACTTTTTACACTCCATTAATATCTTTCCAATATCGTAAAAATCTTCACATTTCAGGCTAGCACCACCTACAAGTCCTCCGTCAATTTCGTCTAAGACAGCAAATTCTCTAAAGTTTTTGGGCTTTATGCTTCCACCATAAAGAATTGTCATATTCGCACCCATACCTCTACCGAACATGTCATCCAGAATAGACCTTATAAACTTATGTATCTCAGCTGCTTCATCCGGGCTTGCAGTAACCCCCGTACCAATTGCCCATACAGGCTCATATGCAATAATAATACGATCAAGAACTTCCCTTGAAATGCCATCAAGAGCTATTCTAATTTCTTTGCTGATAACTTCCTCCGTTCTACCAGCATCTCTCTCTTCAAGTTTTTCTCCTACACAAAGTATCACATCCATCTCATTTTCAACCACCGAACGAATTTTCTTTTTTATGAGTTCGTCTGGTTCATTGAAAATGTTCCTGCGCTCGGAATGTCCTACAATCACATACTTAGCCCCTGCTTCCTTAAGCATTATTGGAGAAATTTCGCCAGTAAAAGCTCCTTCCTTTTCAAAATAGACATTCTGCCCACCAACACTTATATTGGTGCCCTTTAATGATTCACTTACAGAATAAAGAGCTGTAAAGGTAGGAAAAATAATTACATTAAGTGGCAATCCAGCAAATTTTTCCTTTAGGCACAAAGCAAGCTCTTTGCTCTCCTTAATAGTTTTGTGCATCTTCCAATTTCCTGCAAGAATAATATCTCTCATTTTATATCCCCCAAATCTTCTTTCGTAAATGCATCTGGCAGTATTTGATCAAGTAATGCTTCCTTCACCTTGCCATCAATATTTATTGCATAAATTTTAAGGTTGGGAGCAAATTCTGACAATACTTGTCGACATATACCACACGGCATCACAGGTTTTTTAGTATCCGTTGCAATAGCAATAGCCAAAAACTCCTTTTCACCTTCGCTCACCGCTTTAAACAATGCAACTCTTTCTGCACAAATACTTGCGCCATAACTCGAATTCTCTATATTACATCCACTGTATACTTTCCCATTTTTTGTGAGTATTGTCGCCCCTACTTTAAAATGAGAATAAGGAGCATAAGCATTATTTCGCGCTTTAACAGCCATTTTCAGTAATTCGTCCCTGTCTATCAACTCTCTTTGCCCCCTGATTTTAGAATTACCTTTACTTTAAGGATTCTTCTCCCCCTGATTTTATTCACAATAAATTTAAAACCGTCAAAATTCACTTCTTCCCCGGGATGAGGCAATCTTCCCAATCTTTCTAATATAATGCCTCCAATTGTATCTGCTTCTTCGCTGGGTAAATTCTTTCCAAAAACCTCATTAAATTCATCAATACCCATTGTACCTGATGCAAGGTATGCGTGTTCTCCAATTTTTTGAAAGATTTCTTCTCCTTTTTCGTGCTCATCCTGGATCTCTCCTACAATTTCCTCTAACAAATCCTCCATTGTAACAAGACCGGAGATGCCACCATATTCATCAAATACAAGAGCCATCTGTATTTTTTTATTTTGCATCTCTCTAAAAAGCTCGTCCACACATTTTGTCTCTGGCACAAAATACGCTTCTCTCACTATATTTTTAAGGTCAATTTCAGATTTTCCGCTTGCAAATAGTTGAAAAAGATCCTTTACATATAAAACACCTATAATTTCATCCATTTTTTCGGTATATACAGGAATTCTCGAGTGATTACTTTGCACAACCACATCCAGGATATGCTCCATGTTAGCATCTACGGGAAGAGCTACAATATCAACCCTTGGCGTCATCACTTCTCGTACATGCGTATCGCCAAACTCAAAAATACTAAAGATCATTTCCTCTTCGTTTTTTTTAATTATTCCTTCTTCCTTGCTGAGATGCAACATATTAAGAACCTCTTCATGATCAACAAATACTCTTTGCTTCTCATGTTTTATGCCAAAGAGCGCAAGAAATCCTTTCGAAACCAAAGATAAAAACCAGGCAAAAGGAAAAAAAAGATACCAAAAAAATAGAAAAGGAGAATAAAATGTTGTGGATACTTTTTCTGGATGATAAGATGAAATACTCTTTGGAATCATTTCGCCAAACAGTACAATTATAATTGTCATGCCTACAGTAGTAATGATAATTGCTGAAGATTGAGGAAGTTGCCTTGCTGCAGCAAAAGAAACACTCAAATAAGCAGCTAAAACCGAAGCAAGGATATTTATAAAGTTATTTCCAAGTACAATAGGCCCTATAAACTTTTCTGGCTTTTTTTTCAATTCCAAAATCTTTTTAGCCGCAATAGAGCCACGTAAAGCCATAGATTCAAGTTTAATTCTCGATGCGGAAAAAAGCGCAGCCTCCATTCCAGAAAAAAATGCAGAAAAGATCAACAATAAGATTAAGGCCAAAAGATAATAAATCCAACTCAATAATTCCATCAATGCCCAGCCTCCTTTATAAAGTTCCACCGCGGGATACTCTTGAATATTTCTTCTTCTTTCTTTTCCATAAGTAATTGATCTTCTTTCCTAATATGATCATAGCCCAACAAATGCAAAAAACCATGGATCAAAAGAAATGTAATATAATCAACAAAATTATTACCATATTTGTTTGCCTCTTCTGATGCAACAATTGGGCAAATTACAATGTCACCAATAATCTTCTCGCCTGCTACAACATCCAGAAACGAGAAAGAAATAACATTTGTCGCTTTATTGCTTTTTCTAAAACGTTTGTTTATATTTCTTATTCTCTTTTTCCCCACAAAAGATATACTGACAATGCCGTCTCTACAGCTTGCAAGCTCACCAATACGCTTGACCAGTTGCTTCAACTTCTTTGCATCGATGATATACTTCCGAGAGTAATTAATCATTTCCACTTTCATCGATCTCTGGATAACTCTCTCTTGTATGAAATAAAGAAAGTAGCGTTCTTACAAACGAATCTTTTATTTCTGCCAAATCTTTAAACGTAATGTCAGATTCGCTCAACTGACCATCGCTAACTCTATTTTTTATGATTGAATTTACCATCTCTTCAATTTTGTTAAAATCCGGATTCGAAACAGTATGTCCAAGCGCTTCCACGGCATCTGCAAGCATAACAATAGCTGTCTCCTTATTCTGGGGAAGAGGTCCCGGATAACGAAAATCACTCTTTCGTACCGCGCCATTACTCTCTTTAGATTTATGATAAAAATAGGATACAATAGTGGTTCCATGGTGTGTCGCAATAAAATCGGTTATTTCCTGCGGTAAACGGGATTTTTTCGCCAGATGAATACCATCCTTAACATGATTAATAATGACAGTCTTACTAAGATTTGGAGTAAGTTCATCATGTATGTTCGGAATTGCTTGTTGGTTTTCTGTAAAAAAATAAGGGTGGAACATCTTTCCGATGTCATGATAGTATGCGCCAACTCTTGTAAGTAGCGCATTTGCCCCAATTTTTTCAGCGGCGGAAGAAGCAAGATTAGAAACAATCATGCTGTGCTGATACGTACCAGGAGCTTTAATAAGCAACTCTCTTAGTAAAGGAGCTCCTGTATCTCCTAATTCTAACAACCTTAGTACGGTTGCCTCATTAAACAGATGATCCATAACAAAAACCATTCCCAATGCAACAACAGCACCGCCCAAAAAGTTTATAAAACCAAAAGATACATTTAATCCAATTTGTTTAAAACCAAGCTTGGAAGACAAACCTATAAATAGGGCAATGAAGGACATAGACAGACCTCCAACAATGCCTGCATAAAGAAATGTAACCGTTTTTGCCATTTTACGAAGCAAAAACATAGAAACTATGGATGAAACTATAACAGCAAACATGATAGGAGATCTTAAAGCTAAAGGAAATGAAAGTAAAAAAGAGAAAGCAAGAGTAACAGTTAAGGCAGTAGGAAAATCAAAAAAAGCAAAAACAAGCATAGCAAGTAAAGGAATGGGAACAAGGTACGGAGAAATATTTTCTAAGAATATCGATACGATATAAACAATACTAACAATAATTACAAATTCTGCAGTTTTTTTCACAATATTACTGGGATTAACGACAACGGATCTTTTAATTGCGATAAAGGAAAGAAGTAAAAAAATGCAAGTAAAAGCAAAAATACTAAGCACTACTTTCCAATCATCCCCTGTACGGATCACCCCAAGAGCCTTTAATACTTTTACTTCATCAGTCGTAATTTCCTCTCCCGCTCTCGCCACTACATCTCCCTTTGAAATCGTAATGACAATAGGAGACACTGCCTTTTTTACTTTCTCAATCTCTATTTCGGTAGCTTCTTTATCGTATATTAAATTAGGCTGGATAGTGTGATTTAATACATAGATCAAAAGCTCTTTCTCTTCTTCCTCTGAATCCAACTCGGCAATTGTTTCTATCCCTATATTAGTAGCTTGAGAAATTTTATCGCTCCTTACTCCAGTCAACAACAGGTTATACACTATGCCTTCCAAAGCTTTGTGCAACTGCTCTATTCTTCCAATTGATCCATACAAGAAAAAATCAGCAATCTGGGTATTATTTGATAAGAGATCAAGCAATTTTTCTCTTTTTGCTATCTCATCATCCTTGCTCGACAAAATTGATTCTAAAGAATAAAAAAAATCATTTACACTAGCTAAAACCTCGTCTTCTTTACTTCTATCAAGAAAATATACCGGGGAAACAGATTCTACCATCTTTTCTTGTAGTTCTTCAGTTTTAGCAACATCAATGTACGATACGTCTCTATTAGCTATAATTTCATGAGGGCTTACATCGCCTTCTTTGAGGTTAAGATTTGCTGGAAAATAGGAGTAAAACATAGGTACAATAATGACAATGGCAAGAAAAATTACTAAGATAATAGGAACTATATTGCTCTTAAAATACACAATGAAATTACGAATAATATTTTTCTCAGTAAAAATATTATAAGAAAAACGACTATTCCTTGTCATGTTCTATCCTTTCGTATGCATTGATAATTCTCTGCACAAGTTTGTGCCGTACAACATCTTCACTTGTAAGATAGTTGAAACTAACACCTTCAATCTCTTTCAATATCCTTTTTATTTTATGCAAACCAGATTCGCTATGTACAGAGTCAAGGTCGCTTTGAGTTACATCTCCTGTTATAACCATCTTAGATCCAGCCCCAAGCCTTGTAAGAAACATCTTCATTTGCAATGGCGTCGTATTCTGAGCTTCATCTAAAATAACAAAAGCATTATTTAATGTTCTTCCCCGCATATAAGCAAGTGGCGCAATCTCTATGGTTTTATTTTCAATAAACTTATATACTTTTTCTTGCCCCAACAAATCGTACAAGGCATCATATATTGGTCTAAAATAAGGATCTACTTTTTGTTGTATATCCCCGGGAAGAAAACCTAATTTTTCACCTGCCTCAATTACGGGACGAGTCAAAACAATACGCATTACCCTGCCAGTCAAAAGATATTTTACAGCAATAGCCACAGAAAGATATGTCTTTCCCGTCCCAGCCGGGCCAATAACAAATGTAATATCGCTTTTTTCCACTGCTTTTACAAAATTCCTCTGGCCAAAAGTTTTAGGAATAACGTTCCTTCCCTTAATATCTGTAATAATAACAGTCTCCGGAAGATTTTGAAGAAAACCTTTACCTTCTGAATGTTTTACTGCATAGATAATTTCATCCACTGAGAAGTCATAATGTTTTTTTACCATATTCTCAATTTGTTGAAGAACTTTTTTAGCAATGTGGACATTTCTTTCTTCCCCTATAAGATGTATCACTTCGTCTCGCAAAATAATATCAATGCCAAGCTCATTCTCAATTGCTTTGACATTTTCATCTAATACCCCAAAAATCATCTGAGCATCTTTCTTGTTTCTTATATCTACTATATCCTCTACTATGCTTTTAACTTTTCCTTTCATCATCTATTATGATACTATATTATTTAGCTTTTTCAAATTTTATCACCTGCTCAAAACACTCCTTAAAAAATTTATTCATCTTTACATGAAGTTTTAGGAAGTTATTTCTTACTTTCAATAAGTTTTTTTAATTCATCTCTAAAAGCAGAATAGAGATGCTCCTCTTTTACAATCCTTACTGCTTTGCCTTTTCTAAATATTACTCCACTTTTCTTGCCCCCAGCAAGGCCAATATCAGCATCGGCTGCCTCTCCCGGGCCATTCACCACACATCCCATAATAGCAACCCTTACAGGAATATCAACTTCTTCAAATTCCTCTTTTACTTGTTTTACAATTTCAAAAAGATTGATCTCACATCGCCCACAGGTCGGACAAGATACAATTTCTAACCCTCCCTTTCTTAAACGGAGACTCCTGAGTAAAGTTATTCCAGCTTTTATCTCTTCAATTGGATCTGCTGTGATAGAATATCTGATAGTATCGCCAATACCCTCCATTAAAAGACATCCAATTCCAACACTGCTCTTCACAAGCGATTCTTCTTTTGGCCCAGCTTCTGTTATACCGATATGCAGAGGGTATCTAACAAGTTCAGCAATTTTTTCATTCGCCCTAACCGTTAGTATCGCATCAGATGTTTTAATGGACACTATAATATTGTTAAAATCAACGCTCTCAAGTATCTTGATTTCGTCTAATGCATTTTTTACAAGTGCCTCAACGGGATTATCCGGCTTTTTTTTAAATGAACCAAGATTTGTACCAACACGAATAGGAATGCTTCGATTCTTTGCGGCAAGTGCAATCTTTTTAATCCACTCTTCATCCTGAATGTTGGAAGGATTTAAACGTAATTTATCCACTCCTTGGCTAATTGATTCCATCGCAATTAATGGATCAAAATGAACATCAGCAATAAGCGGAATATGTATTTTACTCTTAATTTTTGAAAGCGCCTCAGCAGATTCGATATCTGGCACTGCTACGCGCACGAGATCACAGCCTGCTTCTTCCAGACGCAATATTTGATTCACTGTTGATACAACATCTCTTGTATCTGTTTTAGCCATAGACTGGACAAGAATAGGATTCCCCCCGCCAATTGTCCTGTTCCCTATATTAACAGCAATTGATCTTGATTTCATCTGCCTATTAGACGTATAATATCATTGATACTGACTAAAAACATGATGCCTAAAATAACTATAAATCCTGCACCTTGGACAGAAAGCTGTTTTTCGGGTGGAACAGGTTTGTGAGTTATTGCTTCCCACAGTATGAGAACAATCCAGCTTCCATCAAGAGCAGGTATCGGAAGAAGATTTGTAAAACCTATTGCAATACTGATAAACGCAGAAAACCAGAGTAAATTTGCAAAACCACCACTCGCAGCCTGACCTGTCATTGCTGCAATACCAATAGGGCCAGCAATAGACGAAATTCCCTTCATGGTAAAAAGTAGCGGAATAGAAATAGTCATCTGATAAAGCAGTTTCCCAGTCCAAACAACGCCTTCCCATAAAGCTCTAAACAGAGAGTATTTTTCACTTGACGAATAAACTCCAATGACCCATATACCTGAAATAGGATCTTTTTTAGGCATTACAGTCAATGGAACCTTCTCGCCTTTTCTTTCAACCGTAACCTGTAATGCCCTTCCATCACTCGCATGAATAATATCCGTCATTTCTTCCCAGGAGTCAATGTATTCGCCATCTATTTCGATAATTTTGTCTCCTTGTTGCATGCCTGCTGCATATGCAGGACTTTCTGCCATCACAGAAGAAATTGTTGTAGTACGAATAAACGGATTGCCAAAAGAAGCAAAAACAATAGCAAATATAATAATTGCAAAAATAAAATTCATTCCAGGCCCCATAAAAACAGAAATAAACCTTTGCCACAACGTTTTTGTATAGAACCCATCAGGAGCATCAAGATTATCGTCCATTCCTCGAAACTTTGCATAGCCTAAAATAGGAATAATTCCTACCTTGTACTCAGTTCCTCCTATTTTTTTACGAAATATAGATGGGCCAAATCCTATACTAAATTCTTCAACAGTAATCCCGGATTTTTTAGCAGCAAAAAAATGTCCAAATTCATGAACAAGAGCAATTATACTAATTATAATTATGCCATATGCAATTTGTAAAGCTAAATTCATTTCACACTCCTTTTAATCATATCTTCAAATAACAGTATACCTTCTTTATAAACTTCTACAATACCGGCCGCTGAGCCAACCTTTTTATAGGTAATTTGGCTTAAACCTTTCTCTAAAAGATGCGGTATATCAGAGAAACTTATCGTTTCCTCAAGAAAAGCATCAACCAAAACTTTATCCATCGCAACGAGAAGAGGCAAAAAATTACCACCACGCTTCCCGTACTCCAATGCAGTCAAAAACCCTGGAAATTTATTATTATCTAACGGGTAAAATGTAAGTTTCCCTACTTTTTCAAGATCTAATCTGGATTCAGGAAAAGAATTTATAGCTCTTTCAGGGTAGGTAATTGCGTACTGCAAAGGAAAATACATAAGAGGAGTACTCATAAGTGCCTTCATATTACCATCTACAAATTCTATCATTGAATGAATTATGCTTTCTCTATGCACAATTACTTCAATTTTTTCATAATCTATACCGAAGAAGAAATGAGATTCTATCACTTCAAAGGCCTTATTAATAAGCGTTGCAGAATCTACTGTAATTTTTTTGCCCATTCGCCAGTTAGGATGACGAAGAGCATCAAGGACCGTAATCTTATCAAATGTAGCAATATCTCGTTCCCAAAAAGGTCCACCAGAGGCTGTAATTATAAATCTCTTCACTGCGTTCTTTTTTTCCCCAATAAGACATTGGAATAAAGCAGATAGTTCACTATCGATAGGAATAATATATTTTTGTCTATCCGGAGAAAAGATTATTTCCCCTCCAGCAATAATTGACTCTTTGTTAGCAATTGCCACATATTTTTTATAACTCAGTAAAAGGTCGATTGATTTAAGAGCGACTATATCAGAAGAAAGAAACAGAGTAAGGTCAGCACTCGCATCTAATATTACTTTTTCCAAATCGTTTTCGACATCAAAAATATATTTACCTGGAAATTCTTTTTTAATGGCCTCAAGATAATCTTTCCCCATCCCTATATACCGAGGATCAAAATTCTTTATTTGATTCAATATCAGATCAGCATTTTGAAAGCCGGTTATTCCAATAACTTTATAGTAATTACCCAGCTTTTTTAGTACTTCCAGGGCTTCCTTGCCCAAAGACCCTGTTGAGCCAACTATAAAGATACTCTTCATTTTAATGCACCGTATTTTCGCGTTCTCTTTAAAAATTTCTGTAAGATTTGTAAATATTCCTTTTCAGTGAAATCGGGCCACAACGTGTCAGTGAAAACCAGCTCTGAGTATGCAGATTGGTACAAAAGAAAATTGCTCAATCTCTTTTCACCTCCTGTCCTTATAATGATATCTGGGTCAGGTTGGTCTTTAGTATATAAAATTTGCTTAAATGCTTCTTCTGTAAGTTCATGTGTCGTACCCAAAAGCAGCAATTTTTCAACCGCTTGAATAATTTCTCTTCTACCGCCATAGTTAAGAGCGATATTTAATACCATCCTGGTATTACTCTTCGTTGTCTTAGCTGCAAACTGTACCATATTTTTGACAAATAAAGGGAGAGGGTCTATATCTCCTATAAAATTAATTTTTACGCCATTTTCGTGCAATTCTGGAATATATGTATTTATAGAATCCACAAGTAAATGAAATAAAAAATTCACCTCTTTTGTGCTTCGCTTCCAATTTTCCGTAGAAAATGCAAAAAGGGTAAGAAATTTTATTCCACGGTTTGCTGATGTTTTAGTAATAATTCGAACTGACTTTACGCCGTTTTTATGCCCTTCTGTTCGATTAAGCCCTCTCTTCTCAGCCCAACGACCATTCCCATCCATAATAATTGCTACATGGGCAGGAATAGGACTTTCTTCGCTCATCAAACTTCGAGAATTTCCTCTTCTTTTCTCGTTAGATGCTCATTTATGATTTTGATATATTTATCTGTAAATTCCTGTATTTTCTCCTGCATCCTATATCGATCATCTTCAGATATTTCCTTATCTTTTTCCCACCTCTTAGCTTTATCAATGGCTCTTCTTCTAACACCTCTAATTTCTTCTCTAAAACTTTCTGCCATTTTTTTAATTTGATTCACAATCTTAATCCGCTCTTCTTCGTCCAATTTTGGAAAAGGAAGAGTAATTGTTGTGCCATCGTTACGAGGCATAACACCAAGATTTGCCTTAAGAATCCCTCTTTCGACTTCATTCAAAAGCGATTTATCCCACGGTTCAACAGCAAGCATTCTTGATTTAGGAACTGAAATTGATGCAATCTGTTTGAGTGGAACAGTTGTTCCATATGCCTGCACGCGTACGGGATCGAGTAATTCAGGCGCGACTCGTGTCGCACGAACATGGGAAAACTCTTTTCCCATAGATTCTATTGCCACTTTCATTTCATTTTCTACTTCCTGATAAATCTTTTTTTCTAACTCCATTTTATCCCTCCTTTATATATGTCCCTACACCGCCTTTTAGTACAGCTCTAACTAAATTGCCTTTTGTTTTTACATTAAACAATACTATAGGCATTTTAAATTCCCTGCAGAGAGATACGGCAGTTGAATCTATTGCTTTTAAATTTTTTACAAGAAATTCAGTGTAAGATATAGAAGTATACTTATGAGCATTACTTGTCTTTGCTGGATCCGCAGAATAAATTGCATCAACTTTAGTAGCCTTGAATATGGCATCTGCCTTTATTTCTATTGCTCGCAATGCTGCAGTAGTGTCTGTGGTAAAAAAGGGAAGACCTGTTCCTCCCGCAAATATAACAATTCTTCCTTTTTCAAAATGCGCTAATGCTTTTGCGAGAATGTATGGTTCTGCAACTTGCATAAGGCTCAATGACGACATAACTCTTGCATCAATTCCCTTTTTTAAAAGTGCATTTTGAAGCGCAAGAGCATTAATAACAGTGGCAAGCATACCCATATAATCAGCAGTGGTTCTATCTATATGAAGCTCCTTGCTTTCTGATCCTCTAAAGATATTGCCACCACCTATTACAATTCCAACTTCTATGCCTTCTGCCTGTAGAATCTTTACTTGGTCAACAATCTCCTCTAATACCTTAACATCGATGCCAAATGCCTTTTTCCCAAGAAGGGCCTCTCCGCTAAGTTTTAAAAGAATCCTTTTATAATGTGCCAATTATACCTCCCCTATTTTGAAGCGAACAAACCTCCCAACTAAAATATTTTCACCAAATTTAGCTATATGTTCCTTAATAAGATCGGCTATAACAATCTTTTCATTTTTTATATATGGAAGTTCAAGAAGGCAATGCTCTTTGTAAAATGACTCGACCTTGCCATCTATTATTTTTTCAATAACGTTGGCTGGTTTTTTATCACCCTCGAACTGCTTCGTATAAATCTCTCGTTCCTTTTCAATTAACTCTGCAGGTACTTCATCTCTTGAGACGTAATTAGGGTCGGTAGCTGCAATTTGCAATGCAATCTCGTCAGCAAGATTTTTAAACTCGTCAGTTCTTGCAACAAAATCTGTCTCACAGTTCAATTCAACCAATACTCCAAGCTGAGCCCCTGGGTGTATATATGCTGTTATAATACCTTGATTTGCCGCCCTTCCAGACTTTTTTACAGCCTTTGCAATACCTTTTTCCCTTAAAACTTCAATAGCTTTTTCAATATCACCATCCGCTTCTGCAAGTGCTTTTTTACAATCAATAACACCAGCACTTGTCTTCGCACGTAATTCTTTAATAAGATCTAAGCTCATTTTGACACCTCTTCATCAAGTTCTTTTTCAACCTCTTTAGTGATGTCTAAATTTTCTTTCTCGTCTATAGCTTCTTCCTGTCTTTTTTCTTTCTCACCTTCGGCTTCTTCCTGTCTTTTTTCTTCCTCTACTCTTCCTTCTTTTCCCTCGATGACTGCATTTGCAATAACCGATGAAAATAATCTAATAGATCTAATTGCATCATCATTCCCAGGAAGGGGATAATCCATTTCCTCAGGATCTGAATTAGAATCCACAATACCTATCACCGGAATATGCAATCTCCTTGACTCCAATATCGCACTACGCTCTTTATGCGAATCTGTCACAAAGATCGCAGCAGGAAGAGAAGTTATATTCTTCACTCCTTCAAAAAGTTTACGCAACTTGGCAAATTCTCTTTCGACACTTACTCGCTCTTTAATGGGTATAGAATCAAGATATCCTTCTGTAACTAATTTTTCAAGTTCATTTAATCTATGAATGCGAGTTTTAATGGTAGAAAAATTAGTGAGTAAGCCTCCTACCCACCGCTGGTTCACATACATCATACCGCATCTTTCTGCTTCCTCTCTTACAATGTCCTGGGCTGCTTTTTTTGTTCCTACAAAAATTACAGTCTTTCCTTCTTTTGCAAGATTAGAAACAAAATTATACGCCTCACTCACTTTCGTAATAGTAATCCTTAGATCAAAAATATGAATTCCATTCCTCTCTGTGTAGATGTACTCTTTCATCTTTGGGTTCCACCGCTTTGTCTGATGTCCAAAATGTACACCAGCTTCAAGCAGTTCTTTCATTGTCATAATTGCCATTGCTACTACCTCCTATTGTTTTTCCTCCCCTCTTTCTTCTTCTCAGGAACACATTTGTGCACAACCCTGAGAATCCAAAGGGTGCGAATTTATATACTATATTAAAAGAGAATCAGAAAAAATCAAGTCTTTAAGTTAAAGATTATTTTGCTAACCACACCTCTTAAGCAAATCTATTACGATAGCCTATTTGATACACTCTTTATATTGCCCGAAAAATAATAAGAATTTTTTCCAAATTTTCTAATCTTTCTTGCAGGCACCCCTGTTTCTCTTGAAAGTATCTCTATAATTCTTGGACCACAAAACCCCATCTGGCAACGCCCAAACCCTGCCGATGTTCTAAATTTAACACCTTGCACAGTTGTTGCTCCTCTATGAATTGCTTCAACTATTTCACCCTCGGTCACTTGTTCGCATCGACATATGACATGCCCAAATTGAGGATTCTTCGCAACAAGTGCCTTTTTCTCCTTACTTGAAAGATCTCTAAATCTCGGTATATTTTTGCGCATCGGATTAAAACCCTTCTTTCCGCGTAATTTAAACCCCAAATCCTTTATTAATTCCACTGCTCTTCCTGCAATTGCATACGAAGCAGTAAAACCAGGAGATTTTATGCCTGCCAAATTAATGAATCCATATGCTTTATTCGGATAACTTTCTATAATAAAATCCTCAGTAGAAGGTTGGGCCCTTACCCCAGCAAAGTACGTAACAATATCTTGAAGTCTAAGAGAAGGAACTATCCGCTTTGCCCCCATAAACACTTCCATAAGTCCTTTTTCTGTAGTAGAGGTATCTTCCTTATCGACAATCGATTCCGAATTTGGACCTATTATAATTTTCCCAAATACATCATATGCAATAAGTATCCCCTTCGTTTTTTCAAGTGGAGCAGGAAAAACTGTCCTTGACACAACCTTTCCTATCGTATCATCGAAAACAAAATATTCTCCTTTTTGGGGGTCTATATAAAAATAGTCAATGCCTGCAGTTTTTGATATTTCATCTGAATGTAAACCCGCCGCATTTATAACAATATTTGCATCAATAAATTTTCCATTGCTAACAACACCTTTCATTTTTTTATTTTCCACTACTACTTTTTCTACGTTGCTATCAAAGATAAATTTAACTCCATTTTTTATAGCATTCTCGTAGAGAGCTATAGTATATCCAAAAGGACTTACAATCCCTGCAGTTGAAGCATATAGAGCAGACTTAACAGCTGGGTTAAGATTTGGCTCGAGTTTTAATGTTTCCTTGCTAGAAAGAATTTTTAATCCCCTTACCCCGTTTTTCTTTCCTCGCTTGACTAAATCCTGAAGCTTTCTTTCTTCATTGCTATTTAAGGCAACAACAAGTGAGCCATTTTTTTCAAAATGAAAATCCAGCTCATCTTTCAACTCATCAAAAAGAGCATTACCTTTTACGCACAACTCTGCCTTTACACTCCCCGGCTGGTCATCATAACCTGCATGTATAATGGCAGAATTCGCTCTTGATGTACCTCCAGGAACATCTAATCCTTTTTCGAGCACACAAATATCCAAATCATATTTAGACAGTTCTCTCGCAACTGCACAACCAATAACTCCTGCGCCTATAATTATTACTTTTTTCATCTTTTTCATTTATTTGCTTATATATTTTACCGATTTCTGTTAGTATTGCAATTTGTGTTTTAAAAACAGGATGGTATAATTTTTTAAAAAGATAAAGGCGAGGAAAAAATGAAAATAATATTTTTTGACGGAGCAGGAGAAATTGGTGGTAATAAAATTATTATTGAAGAAAATGGCACAGCTATACTCTTTGATTTTGGGAAAAGATTTTCAATTAACAGTGCCTACTTCAATGATTCCTTTGTTGGAAGAAACTGGAAAAAAGTACACGATCGCATCGCAATAAAAGAACTTCCGCCATTACGGAACTTCTATAAAGAATGGCCTATGTCACCAAAAAACTCAATTGATATCGATATAAAAGCAGTATTTTTCTCACACGCTCATCTTGATCATATTGGACTCATTGATCTCATAGATGATTCGCTAGAAAAGTATATGAGTAATTATTCAAAAGAAGTTCTTAGCTTCTTTGGAAAAAAGGGAATCATAAAAAATAACATCTCAAATATAAAAATAATGGACAAACCCGTTAAAGTTGGGCCGTTTACAGTACACCCTATACCTATTGACCACGATATCCCCGGAGCTCTGGCCTTCCAGATAGAGACCTCGAAAGGAAATATATTCTACACTGGTGATATTTATTTTCACGGAAGAACAAATGAAAAATCATGGAATTTTGTTAAATATGCAAAAAACAATAACCCCTATATATTAATTACCGAGGGAACACGTTTTGGCTGGAGGTTTGTTACAAGCCTTACAGAAGAGCAGCTAAAAAAACAGGCAATTAGCGTGCTTGAGCAATGCAACGGGATCCTTTTTGCAAATCCATATGAACCACACATAGATAGAATCCAAACATTTTTTGAAATCGCAAATGAGAAAAACAAAAAATTTGTAATAACCCTACCTTATGCCTTTATGTTAAACCGTTACTCTAGTATAGGAGATACATTTGCAAAAGACATTCTTTCATCTCCTAACACATTGATTTATAAATCTGAAGGAATGCCTAATACCTGGGAAAATGAAACCAAGGAAACATTTGTTGATGCAGCATATGTCCACAAAAACCAGAAAAATATTGTAATGTTACTTGACTTTATGAGCATACCGGAACTTATAGACATAAAACCTGAAAAAGGTGCGCTATACATTCATTCAGGTGGAGAACCATTGCCAAGCATTGATGTAGAAAATGCAAAAATTCTTCTAAATTGGCTAAATATGTTCAATATACCATATTTTAATATTCACTCACCCGGGCATGCAGCACAACCAGATCTACTATATATGGCTAGGGAAATTAACCCCGAAATATTGCTTCCCATTCACACACAGATTCCCGAAAGATTTGAAATTGCATCTGACAATGTTAAAATACTTGAAAGAGGTGTTATATATAATTTTTAAAAAAGGAGGAAATAATGGAAAAGAAAAAAAACAGCAAGGCAAAGAAGCAAAAAAAAAGAAATGAAGAAGTCCAGAAGGAAAAATTGCCGTTAAAATCCCCCCTCCCTCCCGAGGAAGAAAAAGAATCTGAAGAATATCGCTATCTGCTATTTTTTACTTATGGTGAAAATGCTGCTATCAATCGGGATGACATGTTCGACCTCATCGATCAACTAAATAAAATTCCCACACCACCAGAAAAAACCCGTATCGATATGGTAATACTTTCGGGAGGAGGCTATCCACATCCAGCATACCAAATGGTAAACGTAATACGGTCTAAATGTAAAAAACTTAAAGCAATTATCCCGCTGTATGCAAAAAGTGCCGCCACATTAATGGCTCTCGGAGCTGATGAAATCGTTATGGGACCTCAATCAGAGCTTGGTCCGCTGGATATGCAGATGGAGCACCCTTTAATAGAAAATCTCAACATATCAGCCATTGAAGGATATTATCCTTTCTTGCACTTATACGAGAAAATGTCTTCAGACTTCTTTCCTCTTGCATTAAGGCTTGCAACGCAAATCATAGCAACGACTGGAATAAAAAGAGAAGATGCCGTTGATATTGCGATAAATACAACAACAAACTATATCACGCCAATTGTTTCCCAGATTAATCCAACCATCGTAAATATGTGTTACCGAGCTCTCGCTACAGGAGAATCGTACGCTTTCAATTTCCTCTATAAATATATGTTCAAAGATAAACCTGAGCAAGAACGCATAATGCTTTCAAAAACAACCGCACATGCATTAGTGTGGGGGTTTCAAAATCATGGACAAGTAATTACACGGGACGATGCCAAACTCCTCAATCTTTACATATCTTACGGAGAAAATTACGATATTTTTAATATGATGTATGTCATAACAAAAGAAATGTTAAATATTCTTTCCACAAGTTCAACCGATAAAGCGATAAGAATAATCTCCACTGAGCAACTAAAACGATTGCTTAATATAGATTCTTATCTCGGTTATATCACATTTCTTTCATACAAAGCTTATTCACTCGTCCCTTCTCTAAAAGAATCACTTAAAAATGTTACAGATCTTAAAAAGATTTCACTTGCCTTACGGAAAACATTAAGTCAGTCCGTAGCTACTCTTCCTCCCAATATGTCTGAAATAGAAAAAAATGATATTGCGCAAGTTTCTCTAGAGCTTCTAGAAAATATTTTCATCAAAAACTTTAAAGAAGAAAATGCTTTATATAGAGTCATATATAATCGCATAATCAAAGAAAAAGCATTTTCTAAAAAAGTAGCAGAAATAATTGCAGCTAGAATAGTAGAAGCTGCAAAAGAATTAGCAGAAACGATCGAGATAGAAATCGATAACACACCTCCGGAGGTAATAAGTAAATATATCTTGCAGATACTTGCATTCCTGCTCGTAAATAATATTAGATTTTAAATAAAAAGGTAGAAAGAAAAATCCCATCCCTGATTAACATGGGAGGCAATTATGCAAAAGCTTTCTCGGCATAGAGAAAATTAAAATATGTAACTGCCCGATCTAAAAAAGGGAATATCAGTACAATATGAATGAATATTGAAAAGAATCTCTGAATTTGGATGGCAACTTTTCCTTTGCCTACTCTCTATAATAGCCTTTTACCTACTTTCAATTGACATATATTTTTAAAATGCTATATTCTGATTGTTATTAATAAAATCTTAAAAGGAGAATGACTCATGGAAAAAACAAAAGTAATTATTATGGGAGCAGCTGGAAGAGACTTCCATAATTTTAATGTTTACTTCAGAGACAATGAGCGGTATGACATTGTCGCTTTTACGGCAACACAGATCCCAAACATCGATGGACGAATGTATCCCGCCGTACTTGCAGGTAGTCTTTACCCAAATGGCATTCCTATTCATCCAGAAACAGAGCTTGTAGAACTTATTAGAAAGAACCACATAGATAAAGTTGTGTTTGCCTATAGCGATACCCCTCATGAATATGTAATGCACAAAGCATCAGAAGTAATGGCAGCTGGTGCAGATTTTTGGCTTATGGGACCAGAGAGTACAATGATTAAATCTAATGTACCTTTAATCTCTGTATGCGCAATAAGAACAGGATGCGGAAAAAGTCAAACAACCAGAAAGGTGATTAAAATACTTAGAGAAATGGGAAAAAGAGTAGTTTCAATTCGACACCCTATGCCATATGGAGACCTTTCAAAACAAATTAGTGAAAGGTTTGCAACATATGAAGATCTTGACAAATACGAATGCACAATTGAAGAAAGAGAAGAATACGAACCCCACATTGATTTGGGTGCAATAATATATGCTGGTGTAGATTATGAAAAAATCTTAAGAGAAGCAGAAAAAGAAGCGGATATAATTATCTGGGATGGCGGAAATAATGATATCCCATTCTATCATGCAGACCTACAAATCGTTGTAGCTGATCCTTTGCGGCCAGGACATGAAGTAAAGTATTACCCCGGAGAAACAAACTTCAGAATGGCAGATGTAATTGTAATAAATAAAGAAGACACGGCTCCTATTGAGGCGATTGAAGAAATAAGAAAAAATGCAAGAGAGCTCAATCCAAAAGCAGTTCTCGTTGACGCAGCATCACCTACATACGTCGAAGGTGCGGAATCAATTAAAGGGAAAAGAGTAATAGTAATAGAGGATGGCCCAACAGTCACGCACGGTGGAATGAGCTACGGTGCAGGATACGTGACAGCCATGAAATGGGGAGCAAAAGAAATAATATCTCCTTATCCTTATGCTGTAGGCTCAATCAAAGCAACATATGATAAGTACAAACAGACAAGAAATGTTTTACCTGCAATGGGATACAGTCCAAATCAGATAAAAGAGCTGGAAGAAACTATTAATAAAACACCAGCAGATCTTGTCGTAATCGGCACTCCAATTGACTTGAGAAGAGTTGTAAAAATCAACAAACCAGCAGTACGAGTCACCTACGAACTTGAAGAAATCGGCAAACCCGACCTTGAAGATATAATTAAAGAGCGGTTTGGAGACAAGTAATGTCAACAAATCTTAAAGGTAGATCATTTCTAACAATTAAAGATTTTACACAAGAAGAGCTCAAAGAAATTATCGACCTGGGAGAGCGTCTAAAGCTTGACCATTACGCGGGAAAAGATGAAAAACTCCTTAATGGGAAATCCATCGGTGTAATTTTTGAAAAGCCCTCCACCCGCACAAGAATCTCCTTTGCAGTTGCAATCTTTGAGCTTGGTGCCCAAGCACTTATCCTGGACACATCAAATATGCAATTAAAACGAGGGGAAACAGTAGCAGACACAGGAAAAGTTCTTTCTAGATACCTGCACGGTGTTGTAGCGAGAGTTTATTCACATAAAACACTTGAGGAGTTAAGTGATCACGGGACAGTACCAGTAATAAATGCCTTATCAGATTTTTCACATCCATGTCAAATTATGGGCGATCTCCTTACTGTTAAAGAAAAAAAGAATAAGCTAGAGAAGATAAAAATTGCTTACCTGGGCGATGGAAATAATGTATGCCACTCCCTTCTTTTTGGTGCAACAAAATTTGGCATGAACATTGCAGTCGCTACTCCAAAAGGATACGAACCCAAAAAAGATGTTATAAAAGATGCAAAACAGTTTGCAAAAGAGTCAGGCGGCTCTGTGCTTATCACAAATAATGCTGAGAAAGCAGTAAACGATGCAGACGTTATCTATACCGATGTGTGGGCATCAATGGGAGACGAGACGCAGCACAGTAAGCGAGTAAAAGTAATGAAACCATACCAAATAAATGATTCAATCGTTTCAAAAGCTAAAAAAGATGTTATCGTAATGCACTGTTTACCTGCTCATAGAGGAGAAGAAATCACCGATTCAGTGATTGATGGAATTCATTCTGTCGTTTTTGACCAGGCAGAAAACAGGTTGCACATCCAAAAAGCAATCCTTACACTACTAATATAATAAAAAAAAGGGGGCTTTTGCCCCTTTTTTTTATTTTTCAATTAAATTTCTACTCTTGAGACTCACCAACAGCAGAAAGCACTTTATTTAAGAACATGTCTTCGGGTAAAGCACCTTCAAACTGCACTTTCTCATTTATTACCACTTTGGGTACAGAATAAACGTTATATTTTTTAGATAGTTCAGGAAATTCATTGGCTTCGATCATAGCCGCCTTTATCAGTTTGTTTTCCATCGCAAGCTGATGTGCAGTTTTTACGGCCCCAGGACAATGCGGACAAGTTGGAGTAATAAAAACAAGAATCTCAACAGGAACTTTTATATTCCGAGCTGCCTCTTTCGATGCCGGAGAAAGCCGCGTTGTTCCCTGGGAAACATTTACAATATCCTCGAGCAAACTTGAAAATTCATGCCCTGATGGAATCCCATAAAAAACAACATTTCTGTCACTGTTTTTCCCTTGAATAAATAGTGCGCTAATTTCCTTTACCCCGTATTCCTTTTCTTTTTCCTTGTCATCTTTATAGACAGTTAATTTTATCTTATCCGAGATCTCTGAAACTTCTTTGGCAATTTCTTCCGTATGCTGAAGATATTGACTGTTAGCAGCTGTAACTTTGTCTGAACCCTCGCTTTCTAAAAACAACACCAGCTCCACTGGGTCTACAAGGTCTCTATCAAACAACTCCTTGATGTACTGTACATCTTGTTCCTTTAATAATTTTTCCACTTCTTCACCTCTCCATTAATTTTATATAATTTTCCGCTGAAAATTCAGCAATTGCCCCATCTCCTGCCGCTGTAATAACCTGACGTAAAGGTGTATCCCTCACATCACCTACAGCAAAGATGCCGGGCACAGACGTCTCTCTATTGTGGTTCGTCTTTATAAATCCTCTTTCATCCAACTCTACAATTCCTCTAACTATTTTGCTATTTGGCACTGTTCCTATGGCAGCAAATATGCCATTTACCTTTAAAACTTTTTTTTCTCTCGTTTTAACATTTTCAATTTCCAATCCTTCTACCATTTCGTCACCAATAACATGAGAAGGGATAGAATCCCACTGAAACATTATTTTAGGATTTGCAAAAACCTCTTCCTGAAGAGCCTTTACGGCACGTAATTCTCTTCGCCTATGCACGATGGTTACTTTATTTGCAAATCGCGTAAGATGTAAAGCATCAGTAATTGCTGTATCGCCGCCCCCTACAATTGCAACATCTTTTCCTCTAAAAAAAGCTGCATCACAAGTTGCGCAATATGATATTCCTTTTCCTCTGAACTTTTCTTCTTCAGGAACAGGAAGTTTTACAGGATCTGCGCCGGTAGAAATAATTATTGTCTTTGTTCTGTACTTTTTATTCCCTGTCGTCGTTACGACAAACAGCTTACCCTCCTTGCTAATTCTCATTACCTCTTCCATTACAATTCTTGTACCAAATCGGACGGCTTGCTTTTCCATTCTTTCTACAAGCTCAGTTCCACTTATTCCATCAGGAAATCCAGGGTAATTATCAATCTGCTCACTTACGGCAATTTGCCCCCCTGGAGAAAGTTTTTCAAGAATTATCACATTTAAACCGCTTCTTCCCGCATAAATACCTGCAGTAAGCCCACCAGGCCCTGCTCCCAGAATCGTCATATCCCACAACGCATCTGGTATTACTGCTGCCTGTTTCTCCACCACAGGTGCAGTGAAAAATTCATCCATAATGCCTCCTTTCCCAATAAATTATAACTAGAGCAGTATAGTTTATTTTTTTACTTTGTCAAGATTTAAGCTTTCTTTTTAGACGAGGCGAAATTTCTTGCCAGATCCTTTCAATATTATAAAATTTTCTTGTATCTTCCGTCATTATATGGATTATAAAGTCACCATAATCCATAACAATCCATTTGCCTTCTCCTTCGCCTTCCTCAGTAAGTAGTTCAATTTTCTTTTCTTTAAGCCTCTTTCTCAGCTCCTCTTCAATTGCCTTTGCGTGTTCGCTTGCTCCCGCCGTACAAATAATGAAAAAATTTGTTAAGGTAGTAATTTTAGTAACATCTACTACTTTAATCTCATTACCCTTTTTTTCATCAATTACTTCTGTAATAAAATCTAACAATTTTTTGTCCTTCAAATTGCCTCCTTTTTTACTTATTATACTACAGGTCGTATTTTAAAAAAATATAAGATTATGCTATACTACGTTGAAAAATGATATTATAACTTAAAAATTCAAACATATTTTTAAGTTAAGGACGGCAACTGTATGATAGAAGAGATATTAAAAAAGTTAAAGGATACAGAGGGAGTGCTTGCCATAATACTTACAAATAAAGAGGGAAGTTTATTGTACGGTATCTCCAACTTGAATATCTCCCTGGAAATACTTTCCGGTCTAACCGCATCACTTACGGGTTTATCAGATGAAATTTTACAAGAATTAAAAATGGGAAAACTCAAAAACACCATACTAAACGGAACTATAGGTAGGCTCATTATATCGTCCTTAAATAATGAAAATATCCTCTTTGTTGGTATAGAAAATACAGGAAATATAGAATTAATAGAATCTGTCCTTTCTAACACAATAGAGGATTTAAATAAAACAAACTATTAAAAGGAGCATAAAGCATGGATAATTTTTATCTTACAACCGCCATTTACTATGTAAATGATAAACCACATATGGGGTCCGTGTCCGAAGCTATCTCGGCAGATATTATTGCAAGGTTTAAAAGGCTTGAAGGCAAGGATGTATTTTTTTCCACCGGCACGGATGAACACGCCCAAAAAATTGAAGACCGCGCTAAAGAAGAAGGTATCGATCCACAACTCTTCGTAGATAAAGCAAGTAAAACATGGAAAGACCTATTCAATATGTTTGGCATTTCCTATACAAGATTCATAAGGACAAGCGATGCTGATCATATAAAAGTAGTCAAGCATTTCTTCCAAACACTATACGATAAAGGAGACATATACCTTGGAGAATATGAGGGCTGGTACTGTGTAAGAGATGCCACGTTCCTGAAAGATTCAGATTTAAAGAGTGGAAAGTGTCCAATCTGTGGAGAAAAAGTACAAAAAATAAACGAAACAAATTATTTTTTTCGATTAAGCAAATATGAAAAACCGCTACTTAAGTACTATGAAGAACACAAGGATTTTCTGCGTCCAGAATCTCGATACAACGAAGTAATGAATGTAATAAAATCAGGGCTTCAAGACATTTCCGTCTCAAGAAAATCTTTCAAATTCGGTACACCTGTGCCGTTTGACAAGGACCATACCATATATGTCTGGTTTGACGCATTGCTAAATTATCTTACAGCTATCGATTTTTTAAAAGATGAAGAAAAATTCAATAAATATTGGCCTGCAGATTTACACCTGGTAGGAAAAGATATCACGCGCTTTCACGGAATAATATGGCCTGCCATGCTTATGAGCTATGGATTGCCTCTCCCAAAGGAAATATTTGCCCACGGCTTCTGGAACCTGGAAGGAGAAAAAATGTCTAAATCAAAAGGCAATGTAGTCAATCCTATAGACTTTGTAAAAGAATTTTCAAAAAAAGCAGGTATAGATATCGAAACAGCGGTTGATGTTACACGTTTCTACCTTTCAAAAGAGATATCCTTTGGGTTAGATGGCAATTTTACAATGGATACTTTCTATAGGCGATATAATTCTGATCTTGCCAATGATTTTGGAAATTTAATTAATAGAACTACTACCATGTTATATAAATATAAAGACGGTGCAGTCCCTGAAGAAATGGTAAGAGATGAAAAAATAATAAACTTTATTAACGAGCAAGAAAAGATATACCTAAAAGAAATGGACAAATACAATTTTTCCCAGGCTCTAGATGCCGTTTGGAATATAATCAACACACTGAATAATTACATTCAAACAAAAACTCCATGGAAACTGGAAGACAATCAAGACGCACTTTCATCCATACTTTACACGCT
Organism: Caldiserica bacterium UBA646; assembly: GCA_002299965.1. GTDB lineage: Bacteria > Caldisericota > Caldisericia > Caldisericales > Caldisericaceae > UBA646. Next base: position 24,061 of record DBOM01000069.1, read on the forward strand.
GCTCGAAGGAATAAGACACATTACCATACTTCTTGCCCCATTCATGCCGTTTACAACAAAAAAAGTGTTAAAAACATTTCAGGACGATCCTGCAAGTATAAAAAAAATGGAATGGGGACAGCTAAAAGTCGGTATTAAAATAGAAAAATTACCCCCAATTTTCCCGCGGTTAAAGAGAGAAACAGCAGATGAAGAAAATGGTAAGGAAGAAAATTTCATTTCACACGAAGATTTTGCAAAACTTGATCTGAGAGTAGCACAAATTATTGCAGCAGAAAAAGTACAAGAGTCACAAAAACTCATAAAGCTTCGTATTTCACTTGGAGATGAGGAAAGAACGATTGTGGGGGGAATCGCCCTTCACTATGAACCGGAACAATTGATCGGAAAAAAAATTATTATTGTAAAAAATCTAAAACCAAGAAAACTTATGGGTGTCACTTCTTACGGAATGTTGTTGGCTGCAAGTGATGAAAATAATCTTTCACTTCTTATCCTTGATAAAGATGTGAAGGAGGGATCAAAGATTAGCTAATGTATATAGACTCTCATGCCCATCTGCTAAAAAAAGAATATGGCAACAACTTAGAGTCGGTCATCGAAGATAGTGAAAAAACATTATTTGCTGTAAATAATATAGCATATGACATGGAGAGCTCGAGGGAAGTAGTATCCCTCTCTCAAAATAGCTCGCTATTTGGCAGTGTCGGAATACATCCTTATGATGCATTCTCCCTTGATAAATCCTCCGAAGAAGAACTTGCTACCCTTGCATCCTATAAAAAAATTATTGCAATAGGAGAAATAGGGTTAGACTATTTTAGAAATATCACGAATTTCTCTTTACAAAAAAAGATATTTGAAAAACAAATCATCATTGCTAAGTCGCTAAACATGCCATTCATAGTACATTCAAGAAATGCGTTTAATGACACAATTTCAATAATTAAAAGTGTAGGATATTTAAACGGCGTATTTCATTCCTTTGACTATGGCTCAGAAGAAGCAGAAAAAGTTATGGATCTTGGTATGTACATATCATTCTCTGGCATGCTTACATTTAAAAAGAGGGAAGATTTAAGGGAAGCAGCAAAAATAGTGCCAATCAATAAAGTTCTACTGGAAACCGATTCTCCATATCTTGCCCCTGTACCTGAAAGAGGCAAAAAAAACTTACCTATTTTTGTAAAATACATCTATGCGGAATTTGCAAATTTAAGAAACATTTCGCAAGACGAATTACAATATATAATTGTTAAAAACTTTAAAGATATTTTCCCAAAAAGTAAAAAGATATTAACTGAAAAGGAGAAAGTAGATTTAAAATTTTAAAAAGATAAAAATAACGCTTGCTCTAAATAAAAAATATTGTACACTGCATTTCGGATCTGCGGTAATTATTAAAAACATAGTTAGATGATAAAATTTAAAGACAAGGAGGATTAAAGTGGGTACAGACCTTTTTGAAATTGAAAAAATAATTAAAAAATACCGTAAAGAAAAAGGTGCTTTAATTCCGTTACTACAAAACATTCAATCTGTTTTCGGATATATTCCGAGAGAATCAGTAGAATTAATATCCAAAGAACTATCAATTTATCCAGTAGAAATTTATGAAATACTAACATTTTATGCACAGTTTCACCTCACCCCGAGGGGAAAACATACAATTAAAGTTTGCCAGGGAACTGCTTGCCATGTCATGGGAGGTAAAGAACTCCTTGATTTCATAGAGAATAAATTAAAAATCAAGGAAGGCGAAACCACAAAAGATAATCTATTTTCCTTAGAAAGAGTGGCCTGCCTTGGATGTTGTGGTATGGCGCCCGTAATTGTAATTGACGACAACTTCTACGGAAGATGTAAAATCCAGGAAATAGCCCAATTATTGCAAAAGTATCGGGAGGTAAAATAGATGCAAAATACAATACTTATCTGCATGGGAACAAGCGGTATTTCAGCAGGAGCTGAAAATGTTGCCAAAAATTTTGAAATTGAGCTAAAAAATAGAAATTTGCGTGAAAAGTACAAAATTGTAAGAACAGGAGATAGAGGGTTATTCCGAGATGTATTAGTTGACATTATTACACCAGAACTCGGGAGAATTACATACGAATACATAAAGCCCGAACATGTTCCTCAAATCGTAGAGGAACATCTCATAAAAAACAAACCAGTTGCAAAGCTGCAAGCAGGAGATGATTACAAACAATTTTTTGCAAAACAACAAAGAATTGTACTTTCCAATTGCGGAGAAATTGATCCTGAAAATATTGAAGATTACATAAAACACGATGGTTACAAAGCCTTAAGTAAAGCTCTCGGTATGGCCCCAGATGAAATCATCCAGGAGATTGAACTCTCTGGCCTGAGAGGCAGGGGCGGAGCCGGATTTTCTACAGGGTTAAAATGGCGATATTGTAGATCTCCTAAAAGTGATATCAAATATGTAGTGTGCAATGCCGATGAAGGCGATCCAGGCGCTTTTATGGACAGAAGTGTTCTGGAAGGAGATCCACATGCTGTAATCGAGGGAATGGCCATAGCAGGTCATGCCATTGGTGCACAAGAAGGCTTTATTTATTGTCGGGCAGAATATCCATTAGCTATAAAGAGATTGGAGATAGCAATTTCGCAATCAAAAACAAAAGGATTTTTAGGAAATAATATATTGGGTAGTAAGTTTTCATTTGATATCAAAATCAAACAAGGTGCCGGAGCATTTGTATGTGGAGAAGAAACAGCCCTCCTTGCGTCAATTGAAGGCCATGCAGGAAGGCCAAAGCCAAGACCCCCGTTTCCTGCACAAAAAGGATTATGGGATAAACCAACCCTTATTAATAACGTAGAGACACTTGCCAACATCAGACATATTATCATGAAAGGATCAAAATGGTTTGCTTCCATAGGAACTGAAAAGAGTAAAGGAACAAAAGTTTTTGCTCTTGCCGGCAAGGTTAAAAACACGGGTTTAGCAGAAGTTCCAATGGGAACAACCATTCGTGAGCTTATATTTGGTCCAGGAGGTGGAATGTCAAAAAGGGGCGCAAAACTTAAAGCCGTACAGATTGGTGGTCCTTCAGGTGGATGCCTTCCCGATAGTCTTGCAGACACTCCTATTGACTATGAATCCATTACAAAAACTGGAGCTATTATGGGATCGGGAGGAATGATTGTAATGGATGAAAGTACCTGTATGGTCGATATAGCAAAGTTTTTTCTAAACTTTACAGTAGAAGAATCGTGTGGAAAATGTGTGCCATGCAGAATAGGATTAAAAAGAATGTTGGAAATTATCGAGAAAATAGCCAAAGGAGAAGGCAAGAAGGAACATATGGACTTTCTATATGAAGCAAGCAACACAATAAAAAATACTTCGCTTTGCGGACTTGGGCAAACAGCCCCTAATCCGGTGTTAACAACTCTGAAATATTTTCACGATGAATATGAAGCTCACATCTTAGAAAAAAGATGTCCGGCTCATGTATGTGTAGATCTTATAAAGTTTGAAGTTGACAAAGAAAAATGTATAAAATGCGGTCAATGCTACAAAGCATGTCCAGTTGACGCAATTAATTGGGAAAAAGGTGAGTATGCAGCGATTGACAAGGATAAATGCATAAAATGCAAAGCATGCATTGAGGTATGTCCAGTAGGAGGCATAGAATGATCACATTAAAAATTGATGATAAGAAACTACTAGTTAAAAAAGGTACAACAGTATTTGAAGCAGCGCTCCAAAACAACCTCTATATACCTAACTTATGCTACCATCCAGATCTATCTCCAATAGGTGCATGCCGATTGTGTGTTGTAGAAATAGAAGGAATGAAGGGCTTCCCCACTGCCTGTACAACTGAGGCAAGAGAGAGAATGGTAGTGCATACGAACACTACAAAACTACAAGAATTCCGGAAGAATATTATTTGGTTTATTCTAAGTGAATATCCTGATCAGCTAAACGAAACAACGCAATTAAAGAAAGTTGTCGACTTCATAGGGGCAAAAGAACTATTGCCAGGATACATGCCGCCTAAAAGAAATTTGCCAATTCGCGAAGACGACCCACTGTTTTTAAGAGATCCCAATAAATGTATTCTCTGTGACCGCTGTGTCAGAATATGCCAGGATGTTCGAGGCGTAGGCGCAATTGGATACGTAAATCGAGGCATTAACACCATCGTAACTACCCCTTTTGAGATATCTATGGCAGATGCAGATTGTAAGTTCTGCGGAGCATGCGTAGAAGTATGCCCTGCCGAGGCATTGACTGACAGAGAAAAGTTTGAGCCAGAGGAACGTGAAGCAAAACTCGTGCCCTGCAAAAATAGTTGCCCTGCAAAAATAGATATCCCTCGGTATGTAAAATTAATTGCAGAAGGAAAGTTTCAGGACAGTATCGAAGTAATAAGAGAAAAAGTTCCTTTTCCGAATGTATTGGGTTATGTATGCACCCATCCCTGCGAAGAAGCATGTCGTAGAGAAAAAATAAATGAACCAATAGGGATAAGAGAATTAAAAAAGTATGCAGCAAGTAGAGACAGTTATCGGTGGAAAGAAAAACTAGCTATCACTCCTGATACAGGAAAAAAAGTTGCAATTATTGGATCAGGGCCTGGTGGTTTAACCGCTGCGTGGTTTTTAAGAACATTGGGTTATTCGGTAACTATCTTTGAATCTCTATCCGAAGCTGGAGGAATGATGAGAATGGCTATCCCTAAATATCGATTGCCACGAGAAATTTTAGATAAAGAAATTGAAGAGGTAGAAAATATTGGAGTACAAATAAAACTCAATACAAAAATAGAATCACTCGATGAACTATTCAATCAAGACTTTAATGCAATCTTTGTAGCCATAGGAGCTACTAAAGGAATGAAAATGAAAATTCCAGGTGAAGATAGTCCAAAAGTATTAGATGGTTTATCCGCCCTGAAAGCAATAAATTTTGAAGAGAAGATTGATATTAAAGGTACAGTTATAGTCGTTGGTGGAGGAAATGTTGCCATAGATGTAGCGCGCAGCGTACTACGAAAAGGGGCAGAAAAGGTTGTTATACTGTACCGGCGCACGCAAAAAGAAATGCCTGCAGCAGAAGAAGAAATAGAAGAAGCTTTAAAAGAAGGTATTGAAATAAAGTTTCTTGTAACCCCGAAAAGCGTAACTGACAAAAATGATAATTTAGAAATAGAATGCATAAAAATGGAATTAGGCGAACCTGACGCTAGCGGCAGAAGAAGGCCAATAGAAATCAAAGACAGCGAATTTACACTCAAAGCCGATAAATTAATAATGGCAATCGGACAAAGATCTGCTGTACCAGAAGGGTTTGAGCTTCAATTAAATAAAAAAGGAACAATTCAGGCAGATGAAGAAACTCTTACGTGCTCACAAAAAGGTGTATTCGCAGGGGGAGATGTAGTAAGCGGGCCAGCATCTATAATCGAGGCTATACAACACGGAAGAATAGCGGCCTCAGAGATCGATAAATTTTTAGGGGGATCAGGACAAATTGAACAAAAATTCGTGCTGGAAGATGAAGAGAACCCCTATATAGGAAGAGAAGAAAAATTCGCATACAAAAAAAGAATTAACATACCTACTCTCCCGGTAGATAAAAGACAAAACAACTTTGCATTAGTAGAGCTTGGCATAGATGAAAAATTAGCAATGGATGAAGCAAAACGATGCTTAAAATGCCAATTGCGATTAAAAATTTCCCAGGCACCCTTACCTCCAGAACGTCAAACAGAATAGATATATAAACAACGCATCACCATTACTTATTGAATGCAACAATGTAAAGTGTAGCAAATAATTAAAGCGAATAGATACCAAATCCTGTAAACCAGAAAGTTTAATAAACCAACAACTCTGATATACTAAATTAATAGAAACAGAGTTTGTATTATATGGGAGATGAACACAATGGAAGAGGCACTTTTATACGAGACGCTTTCAAATGGCAAAGTGCAGTGTAATCTATGCCATTTCCAATGCATAATTCCTGAAAACAAAACAGGTATTTGTAAAGTACGCATAAACAATAAAGGCAAACTTTACACAATACTTGACTCGTATGTTTCCTCCGTTCAGGTAGACCCGATTGAGAAAAAACCACTTTTCCACTTCCATCCCGGGACAAGTGCGCTCTCTCTTGGCACCTGGAGTTGCAACTTTAGCTGTAGGGGATGCCAAAATCACAATATTTCACGCTTTTACTCATCAGAAAATATTAAAGATCTCAGCGAAGAGATTAGCCCACAAAAAGCAATTGAACTTGCAAAATCATATGGAGCAAAGGGCATTGCATGGACATACAATGAACCAACAATCTGGTTTGAATACACACTAGAAACAGCAAAACTTGCAAAAAAAGAAGGGCTTTACACTGTCTACGTAACAAATGGCTCTATAACAAAAAGAGGATTAGACCTAATAGGCCCGTATCTCGACGCCTTCAGCGTAGACATAAAAGCATTCTCTGACGAAAACTACAGAAAAATCACTCCAATTTTTGATTGGCACAAAATATTAGATACGATCGTCTATGCAAAAACTAAGTGGAATATTCATATCGAAGTGGTGACAAACATTATACCAACCATCAATGATAGTGCCGAGGAAATGCAAAAGCTTGCAAAATGGATAAAAAACAACCTTGGCAAAGAAACGCCCTGGCATATAACAAGATTTTTTCCATATCTTGAGCTTTCGCACATTCCTCCCACTTCTATTAAAAAACTTGAAGAATTACACGATGTTGGGATAAAAGAAGGCCTTAACTTTGTATATGCAGGAAACATATTAGGGCATCCTTATGAAGACACATACTGCCCGCAATGCAAAAGAAGGGTTGTAAGTAGGCGTGGATTTAGTATTACCGAGAACAACGTGCACAACGGTAAATGTGATTTTTGTGGAAAGGAACTAAATATCATTGAATAAAAAAAGAAATATAGTCACAATATTAGGATGGATTTTTGTTGTATGCCTTATTATTTTTTCATTTATTAACAAAGCAGAAAAACCCCCTGCAACAGCTGAATTATATGCAATGGATACAATCGTGGACATAAAAATATACGGCGCTAATAAAGAGGCAATTTTAAAAGAAGTCATTAAAAAAATAGAAGAAATAAATAGCTATATAGATAGTTTTTCTCCCACTTCTGACATCCATAAAATAAATGAAAATGCAGGTATAAAAAATGTAACAGTACATCCCGAAACAGTTGCAATAATAGAAAAAGCAATGGAACTTGCACGTAACACCAATGGGGCATTCAACCCTCTAATCACGCCTCTATCACAAATATGGGGATTTAGGGACAAAAATTATAGAATCCCCTCTGAAAAAGAGATTGAAGATGCTTTAAATCTCACCGACTATAACGACATAATAATAAGCACGGATACTGTTTTTTTAAAAAAAGAGGGAGAAGCCTTGGATTTAGGAGGCATCGCAAAAGGATATACTTTGGATTGCCTAAAAGAAATTCTAGATAAAATGAATGGGGAAAGGGCCCTTATCAACATCGGAGGGAATATTTTACTCTATGGAACTCCTTCAGGCAAACAGTGGAAAATTGGCATAAAAAACCCAAGAGAAGACAGGATCATCGGTACTCTAAATATTGAAGGGACTACATTTGTTTCTACTTCCGGCGATTATGAGCGTTTTTTCATTAAAGACAACAAAAGATACTGTCATCTTATAAATCCATTTAATGGATACCCGGCAGATAAAATCTTTTCTGTCACTGTTGTATCTAACAAAGGTTATTACGGTGATGCACTTTCTACTGCTTTTTTTATAATAGGGAAAAATGAGGCATTGCAGGATGCAAAAAAGTTTGACGTTGATATTGTAGTAATTGATTGTGATTTAAATGTGTCCTGCAGCGAAGAATTAAAAGATTCTCTCATGCTTGAAAATGGAAAAGGGTGACAAACTTCTTGCCTTAATCCTTGTAGTAATTTTCATATTTGCAATTGGGCAATATGCTTTTGTAAGTATAGGTAAGGCAAAAAGAACAATCATTATAAGAAGTGATGGAGAAATAGTGCAGCAAATACCGTTAAATGAAACAACAGAAACAATAATCACAATAAAAAGCAAAGAGGGAACGATTACTATGCAAGTAAAAAACGGAAAAGTGCATATTATTGAATCTACTTGCCACGATGAACTGTGCATAAAACAAGGATGGATCAGTAAAGCTGGTGAAAGTATAGTTTGTTTGCCTAATCGCATATCAATTTCCATCGTAGGAGAAGAAAAAAATGAAATCGACTCGATCACATATTAAATTAAAAGAACTCATTTATCTGTCCATTCTCATTGCATTGGGCATTGTGTTAAACCTGATAGAACCGCCTATATCACCAATACCAGGCTCTAAATTGGGCCTTGCAAACATTGTAATACTGCTCGCATTACTTTTCTTTGGAGAAAGTGAAGCAATTGTAGTCGCACTACTTAGAGCTATACTTTCAGCATTTTTTAAAGGAATGCTTCACCCTATCCCCCTCTTTACAAGTGTGGGTGGTAGTATAATGGCTGCTATTGCCATGATACTAGTTTATGACCTGTACAGAAAACATTTTAGCATAGTAGGCATAAGTATCATAGGAGGAATAGTAAACAATTTAACCCAATTTTTTATCGTACTATATATTACGAAAAACAGTGCTCTCTGGTACTACTTACCAATTCTTCTTTTTCTAGGAGGAATAAGCGGGTGGGCTATTGGATTAATTACTAAAATACTTTATAATAAAACGAAAGCGGTGGTAAAAAATGGATCGTAAGAGATTTTGGTTAATGATGTCGTATATGATTATTGGCGCAATATTGGGAACAATATTAGGCATAGGGCTGGGAAAAGTCTTTCCAATGTTAAATAGTGCTGTTTCATTCGGATTTTCACCGTTTGCTTTAAATCTTGTAATAATGAATATCACTTTTGGAATTACCTTTTATTTAAACATCGGCACCGTCGTTGGTGTAATATTATTTTTATACCTCTTCCTGATAATATGAAATTTATACTCGCATCAACATCGCCCAGACGAATTAATCTCCTTCAGAAATGGCAATTTGACTTTGTCCCAGTTGATTCTCAATACAACGAAAGGATTTTTACTTACAGCCCTACAGTAACTGCCATGCTAAATGCCTACAACAAAGCATTTTCTACACATAAAAAATATAAAAACAGTATCATTGTGGGAGCCGACACTATAGTAGTAATAAATAATAAAATCCTTGGAAAACCAAAAAACAAAAGTGAATTAAAAAAAATGCTTCAACTTCTTTCAGAAAATGTGCATCGTGTAATTACGGGAATTGCAGTTATTAAAAAAGAAAAATTTATGATAGACTTTATAGAAACAAAAGTGAAATTTAAAAAATTGTCTTGTAGCGAAATAAAAACATACATTGCGATAGGAGAAGGATTAGATAAAGCAGGTGGCTATGCTATCCAGGGAGCTGCTTCGAGCTTTGTTGAAGGTATAGACGGCCCGGTAGATAATGTAATAGGTATTCCGATAAATCTTCTAAAAAAATTATTAAAAAATTAGAGAGGTGAAAAATGGGATTTTTTAACAAAGAATTGGCTATTGATTTAGGCACCGCAAACACTGTTGTTTATATGAAAAATAAAGGTATTGTGTTGAGAGAACCATCAATCATTGCACTAAATGCAAAAAACAAAGTTGTTGCAGTAGGAGAAGAAGCCAAACGAATGGCCGGAAGAACCCCATTTGAAATAAAAGTAATACGCCCATTGCGTGACGGCGTTATTGCAGATTTTGATGTAGCAGAAAAAATGTTGGACTATTTCATCACAAAAGCCGGTGGAAAAAGAGGGATATTCAGACCAAGAGTACTAATTGGCATACCCTCGGGCATTACTCAAGTAGAAAAAAAAGCCGTAATTGAAGCATCAACACTTGCGGGAGCAAAAGAAACACTTGTCATTGAAGAACCTATGGCTGCAGCTATTGGAGCTGGATTGCCCATTACAGAAGCAAGAGGTTCAATGATCGTTGACATAGGTGGCGGTACAACGGAAATAGCAGTAATTTCATTAAAAGGAATTGTAGTAGTTAAATCTTCCCGAATAGCAGGTGACGAAATAAATGAATCGCTAATAACATACTTAAGGAGAGAATATAGCTTACTCATTGGAGAAACAACTGCAGAACAAATAAAAATACAAATCGGGAATGCATACCCTCTTGGACAAGAAGAAATGATGGAAATAAGAGGAAGAGATCTTATTGATGGACTTCCAAAATCCATACAAATTACATCAGAAGAAATTAGGAAAGCTTCTCAGTCAATAATAGAAGAAATTTTAGATACAATCAAATCAGCGCTTGAATCCACTCCTCCCGAACTTTCAGCAGATATAATGGATCGGGGTATTATGCTCTCCGGAGGCGGCGCCCTTTATAGAAATATTGATAAATTCATCACTCAAAGAACTGGAATTCTTGTCACCATAGCAGACGATCCTCTCTCGTCAGTCGCACTTGGAGCAGGAAAAGTACTAGAAGACATTAAGATATTCCGCGATACTATAATTTGAAAAAAAACCAACACCTTAAAATATTAATAATCCTTTTTCTTGTTGTTCTTCTAATATTTATTGCGGGACTCGCAGGAAGAGGCATTACACTGTTTGGTATAGCAGATTTTTTGTTTATACGACCAGTTTCTAATGTCACAAACTATATAAATAAAACAAAAGCGCAGATACATGAACTGTCCAGTCTAACAAAAACTAAACTACAGCTTGAAAACGAAAATACCGAATTAAAGAAAGAAATGAGTATATTAGAAGAAAGGATAAAATTAATCCAGGGAATTTATGAGGAAAACGAACGACTAAAAAATATCCTGGAGCTTAAAAAAAGGTACGACTTCGAATATAAAGCAGCCACCGTAGTAAGTATTTTGACAGACAATTTTAACATAATAATCATCAATAAAGGAGAAAAGGATGGAATAAAAATAAATATGCCAGTTGTTTGCACTTATGATGGGAAGACAATAAATCTCGTAGGCATTGTTATCGATACATCTTCCAACTTCTCTAAAGTGCTAATCGCAACGGACCCTGATTTCCATGTGGGGGCAAAAGATATGCAAACGGGCGAAATAAGCGTTGCGCAAGGAAATGGGAAAAACCTTTCCATCGTCATGAAAATTTCGCTCCCAAAAATGCAAAATGGGGACCTCGTCACAACAACTGGAGTAAGTGACATCTACCCTGAAAATATTATTATCGGTAAAGTTAGCGATATTAAAAAGAAAAGTAGTTCTACAACCGAAATAATAATAAGCCCTTATGTAGATTTTAACACCCTATACGAAGTAATGGTTATATACGAAAAATGAAAAAGAAAGCAATACTGTTTTTGCTGTTTTCGATATTGTTCATCATGGTTGATATTACGCTGTCAAATACACTAAGAATTATTTTTTCATTTGCATACATAGCCTATATTATTGCAATTTTAGACGTGCCGTATAATTTTTATTTTGCAGTTATCTTCGGTTTTTTGTTTGACATTGTTTTCAGTCAATATATAGGACCATTTATGTTTCTTTTTTTTCTTATATCCCTCATATCGTACACAATATGCACATTTTATAATATTAAAAAATTAGCACTGCAGCTCATACTAGTCCCGCTGTGTTTTATTCCATTCGCACTGATAAATAAAAATATGAATGAAATCTTTTACTACATACTCTTTACTGAAATTGCAGCGTTTGTCACCTATTGGTTGCTAAATAATGTCAGCAAAAGGATAGATTATGAAAAAACTTAGCGAAGAATCAAAAGAAAAACTCCTTTATATAATTATTATCATGCTTACTGTTATTTTACTGTCACGATTGCTATACCTACAGGTTTTAAAGGGAGATTCCTATCTTGAGCAATCTAAATATAACAGTGTCAGAATGGAAGATCTTCAACCTATCCGAGGAAAAATTCTAGATAGAAATGGAGTAGTCCTTGCAGAAAATATTCCTTCGTATGATCTTGAAATAGTCCTGGAAGACCTACAGGATAAAGATAGGGAATTAACTTTTCTTTCTTCCATCATAGAAATGGAAAAACAAGACATCGAAAATATTATTGAAAAAGCTAATTTACCGATTTACGCTCATATAAAAATAAAGGGGGAACTAACAGAAAAAGAAGTAATACAGATAAAAGAACACTCATTTGAGCTTCCCGGAATAACAGTTAGTACCACAAGCAAGAGATATTACCCATTTAAAAACATTGCAGCACCAATTATAGGCTTCATCGGGCCTCCAACGAAAGAAGACTTAGAAAAAGATAGTTTCTACGGTCCCAATTTCATAATAGGCAAACAGGGGATAGAAGCCGAATACGAAAAATTTTTAAGAGGAGAAAAAGGGAAAGAGGTAGTACAAGTAGATGCATCCGGAAGAATCCGAGATGTATTAGATAGTATGCCGTCTGAACCAGGAAATGATATTTATCTAACTATTGATATAATACTGCAAGAAGAGTTAGAAACCATCATAGGAGACAGAAAAGGCGTTGCTATCGCAATCGATCCTAATAATGGAGAAATCCTTGCCATGGTATCACACCCGTCCTTTGATCCAAATCTATTTGTATCAGGAATTAGCCAGCAAGCGCTAGATAAGCTCTATGCTGAAAATGCATTTATCAATAGAGCTGTCCAGGGACAATATCCACCTGGCTCAGCGTTTAAACCTATAACGCTTATTTCAGCTCTAAATGAAGGAATTATCACTACAAAATCTGTTATTTATTGTGAAAATTCAATTGTTGTAGGAAACAGAAGGTTTAGAGATTGGATCTATCCCTCCGCCTTCGGATATCAAAATCCAGTACAAGGTCTTGCAAATTCAAGTGACGTGTTCTTCTATACAATCGGATTAAAAACAGGAGTAGAAAAAATTACAAAATATGCAAAACTCTTTGGTCTAGGAGATAAAACATGGGTAGATCTTCCGACAGAAAATACAGGATTGGTACCTACTACGCAATGGAAACAAGAAAATATAGGAGAAAACTGGTATCCTGGAGACACAGCCAATCTTTCTATCGGCCAAGGATACCTACTTGTTACTCCGCTACAAATGGCTATAATGTATAGTGGTATTGCTAAAAATGGTATTGAATACATGCCTCATTTTTTTTTAAAAGCAATTTCTCAGGAAGGAAGCATTGTTGAAGAATTTACTAACAGTATAATGAGAGAAATAAATATTAACAGTGAAATTTTAGATACTGTAAGAGATGGAATGGAGGCATTAGCAAAACAATCAGATATGAAAATATTAAGTGCCTATGGAGGAGATGTCTGCGCTAAAACAGGAACAGCAGAAGTAGGAGAAACTGAGGTAAACCACTGGCTTATTGCATTTGCGCCACGTGAAGAGCCAGAGATAGTGGGATTACTTTTCTTCGAGCATTCTGATTTTCCATCCAGCCATTCCCTTGCGCCACTTATGTCAGACTTGCTTAAAAAATTTTTTAGTATAAAAAGTAAATAGGAGGATAGGATGGAAAAGCCAGCTTTATTAAGAGGAACAGGAGAAGGCATTACAATGGTGCTTAACCCAAACGCCCAATTTCACGAAATACTTGAATTTCTCAAAGGAATACTAGAGGAAAGAAAAACATTTTTTTCCGGAGGCGCAGTTACCGTTGATCCAAATGGAGTACCTCTTGGAGAAAGCGAAATAAATTTAGTGAAAGAGTTATTCCAAAACTTTGGAGTTGAATTCAAACTGAAGGGCGGCATAGAACTTCACGAAAAAGAAGAATTAGAAGCAGTCCCTGAAAATAAAGAATCCGTTGTAATACAACAAACTTTAAGATCCGGGCAATGCGTTAATTCTCAAGGCAATGTTGTAATACTGGGAGATGTCAATGAAGGTGCTGAAATAAACACAACTAAAAGTGTATATGTCTTTGGCATCATAAGAGGTATAGTAAATGCCAGGGACCATATCGTTTCTCTTGGATTCCAACCATTGCGTATGACTATTAACGGTATACAATTCGATGAAAAGTTTGTCGAAAAAACATACAGAAAACCAAGAATTGCGCAGGTTGTAAATGGAAAAATTGTAATAAAAATACTTGGGGAGAAAAAATCTTTGAGGAGAAAATAATAATGGGGAGAGCAATAGTTATAACATCTGGTAAAGGGGGAGTTGGAAAAACAACAATCACAGCAAACCTTGGTGCATCCCTTGCAAAACTTAAGAAAAAAGTTGTTTTAGTAGATATGGATATTGGACTGAGAAACCTGGATGTTGTAATGGGACTGGAAAATAAAATCGTATACAACATAATAGACGTAGCAGAGGGAAGATGCAAAATCGTACAAGCATTGGTGAGAGATAAACATCTTAATAACTCTTTATTTCTTCTTCCTGCATCCCAAATACATACAAAAGATGATATAGACATAGATAAAATCTGCGAAATAATAAGAGCAATAAAAGGAAGCTTTGATTACGTACTTGTTGATTCTCCGGCAGGCATTGAACATGGATTTGATTCCGCTATCACCTCCGCAGATGAAGCACTCGTCGTAGTAACTCCTGATGTTTCCTCAATAAGAGACGCCGATAGAGTAATTGGATTGTTAGAAAATAGAGGGATAGACGGCACGTCCTTAATAATAAACCGACATAATCCCGAACTTGTCAAAAGAAAAAAAATACTTGATGCAGAAAGCATCGTAGATGTGCTTGGAATTGATTTGATAGGGATTATACCCGAAGATCCCCAGGTAATGGAATTTACAAATAAAGGCGAAATTCTCGCTCTCCATAAGAATAATCTGACAGCAAAAGCCTTTCAAAATACAGCAAAAAGAATTGAAGGCGAGAATATCCCATTTTTGAATCTCAAAAAAAAGAAAAGTTTTTTGAATCTATTTAAGAAAAAATGATAAATGATAAACAAATAGAATTTCCCGGATACAGAAACACAAAAATCAAATCTCCTTTCTCATGCAATTCTTAAAGAAATGAAGAGGAAATTTTGAGTGTAATAAATAGATATTTAGATATCAATAAAAAACATACCCACCTGGTAATAAAAAGAAAAAACAAAAAAATAATTATAAAAACAACCACTCCAGTAAAAGAGGAATAAGTGAGAAAAATTCCCATATTTTTACTGCTAATATTAATTTCTTTATCATTTATTTCGATATTCTCATTGCATTTCACCAGTACAAATACATTGCTGGTTAAAAAACAACTAATTTACATCCTGATCGGATTTATAACATTATATGTCATGCTCCTTTTTGATTTCAGAAGTTTAAAATATTTCATATGGACCATATATTTCGCAGGAATAGCCGCTCTCATTGCCGTAGCTACTATCGGAAAAGGAGCTTATGGAGCACAAAGGTGGATTTCGCTAAAAATTTTTAATATTCAACCTTCTGAATTTGAAAAAATTATACTTATTTTATGCCTATCTTATATTCTTTCGCGAGATCAAAGTGATATAAAAAAATTTATTTCATCAACAGCGATTTTTTTGCTTCCAGCATTATTCATACTTAAACAACCTGATTTGGGAACAACTATTGTCATTTTTACCATCTATCTTGCTCTATTATTATTCTCACTTGATTTAAAATATTTCTTTTCTATTGCTACATTCTCGGCTATATCCATACCTTTTTTCTTTGAATTACTTAAGCCGTATCAAAGAGAAAGAATTATCACCTTTCTAAATCCGCGAATGGACCCCCTCGGCAGTGGGTATAATGTCATTCAATCTATAATTGCAATAGGTTCTGGAAAAATATCAGGAAAATGGTTTGAAAGTACACAAACAAGCTTACATTTTGTGCCAGTTCAATATGCAGATTTTATTTTCTCAGTCATTGGTGAAATGGGGGGCTTCATTGGAGCATCTATATTGCTTTTACTGTATATCACACTCTTCCTTTTTATGATAAAAGTATACAAATCCGTAAACGACCTTTTCGGCAAATACATCATAGTAGGCATATTCATAATGTTCATCACCCAAATATTTATAAATATAGGCATGTGCATTGGCATAACCCCGGTAACTGGTATCCCACTACCGTTTATAAGCTTTGGCGGAAGCTCAACGCTGGTTAATTTTATTGCTATTGGGTTAGTAATAAATATCTATGTATACAGGGAGGATATGAATATTTCAATATGAAAGATAAATATCTACTACAATTTAAAAAACCATATTCGTACTTTGGAAATGAATTAAACAGCATCCACAAAGCACATAATGGAAAAATAAAAATAGCATTCATATACCCAAATTTATATGAAATAGGAATGTCTTCACTTGGGTTTAAAATTCTATACCACCTAATGAACAACATGCCTGATGTCGTTGCAGAAAGGGCTTTTGCGCCACTACCAGATTTTGAATCTTATTTACGAAAAAACAATTTCCCTCTTTTCACCCTTGAATCACATACGCCGATAAAAGATTTTGACCTCATCGCATTTAGCGTGCAAACATACATGGATTACACAAACATACTAAATATCTTAGATTTATCACACGTTAACATACATTCAAATAAAAGAAAACATCCAATAGTATTTGCAGGAGGCACATCTGCATATAATCCTTCTCCCATATCTGATTTCATCGATTTTTTCTGCTTAGGAGAAGGAGAATATCAAATACCTAAAATTGTAGAACTATTCAAACAATGGGATAGAAAAAATAAAGATGAACTATTGCAAACATTGTCTGAAATAAACAGTGTCTACGTACCGGGAATATCTCCAAAAAACAATGAAGCAAAAGCAAATAAAAATATCAGCATAAAAGATATTGTCCCGGATTTGAACAATGCACCTACTCCTATAAAGCCAATTGTGCCATCTGGAAAAGCAGTACTGGACAAAGCCAATGTGGAACTTTTCAGAGGCTGCACGAGAGGCTGCAGATTCTGCCAGGCAGGCATCGTATACCGGCCTGTAAGGGAAAAAAGTATAAAACAAATCAAGTATGAAGCAGAAGAAATACTAAAAAACACTGGGTATGAAGAACTGACATTTCTCTCTTTAAGCAGCAGCGACTATTCTCATCTTGACGAATTAATAACACTGGCAAAAGAACTTATAGAAAAATACCACGTATCCATTGCTGTGCCATCCTTGCGCATCGACAAATTTCCGGCAGCTCTTGGAAAAATGATTGTCAGTCAAAGAGTCCACACAATTACATTTGCTATAGAAGCTGCAACTGAACGATTAAGAAATGTAATTAACAAAATAATAAATGAAAAAGATATATTTGCCACCGTTAAAACGGCGTCTTCACTTGGTTTCCACACAATCAAACTATACTTTATTATAGGCCTTCCAACAGAAACTGAAGAGGATGTCATAGCAATTCCCGACCTTGTCAGAAGGATTTATTCCTATGCAAAAAAACACAAAACAACACAGAAGCAACCTTCCATCCACCTCAGCATCAACCCATTTATGCCACAGCCAAATACAGCATTCCAATGGGAACAATTTGATACAATAGATGATTTGTACAGAAAAGCCAAAATAATAAAAGAAGGACTCAAAGGAAAACAGTTTAAAGTAAACTTTGGCAACTTTAAAATGAACTATATTGAAACAATTTTGGGAAGAGGCGACAAAAATCTCTCTAAAGTTATTGAAACCGCCTGGAAAAATGGAGCAAAGATGGACGGATGGGAAGAACATTTTGCGCTTTCCATCTGGGAAAGCGCATTTCAAAGGGAAAATATAAATCCTGATTCCTATACTTCAAAGATACCACTTGACAGAGTTTTACCATGGGAACACATATCCTGTGGCATTTCCAAAGATTTTCTCCTCAGGGAATATAAAAGAGCAATGGAAGAAAAAACAACAGACGATTGTAGAAATGGGAAGTGCGAAGGGTGCGGACTAACTGATTTCTTTCACTGCCCTGCCTTAACGAAAAAATGAATCAAACCACCTAAACTCTTGACAAAAACTAAACTTCTTTTACAATACTTGTGTAATTGGGCCTCTAGCTCAGTTGGTTAGAGCGCGTCCCTGATAAGGACGAGGTCTCTGGTTCGAATCCAGAGAGGCCCACCAATTAAACGTGTGGGGGTGTAGCTCAGCGGGAGAGCGCGTGGTTTGCATCCATGAGGCCAGGGGTTCAAATCCCCTCATCTCCACCAAAGCTGGTCGTAGTTTTTTTCTTTCCCGCTTTAATCTTAGTGTTCTTCCATCTTTCCAGTGTATAATGATATAAATAAGTTAATAAAACTCTTGCTCGGACATAAATTTAAGAACTGACTTTTTTACCATTCCAAATTTTGCTTTTTATTACTTGTTTTTTATTTCTTAAAAACTGTCCTCAAGAAAATTAATACTTCTCTTAGGTACGACTCAATGCGTCAAGAGCAATTCTTACGTGCATTTCTACGCCAATGGGAAGCACATCCTCATCGATGTTAAAATATGCGGAATGATGCGGTTTATCAAGACCTTTCTTCTTGTTCTGCGAGCCAAGCCAAAAAAAGACACCAGGAACTTTTTTGAGAAAATAGGACATATCTTCTCCTCCCATGGAAATGGGAGCTTCCATAATTTTTTCCGTTCCGACAATGTCTTTTGCAACAGCCTGCACAAATTCTGTTTCGCTAGAATCGTTTACGATAGGGGGGTAACCAAAACGGTAAGATATTTCAGCGGTTCCTCTAAATGCTTTTGCCACATCTTTTGATATTTGCCCAATTCTTTTAGAAATTATACGAGCAACTTTAGTGTCAAGTGTTCGTACCGTACCCAAAAGTTCAGCATATTCCGGAATTACATTAAATGTATCACCGGAAGATATTTTGCCAACAGTAAGCACGGCCGGCTGAAGTGGGTCAACTTCTCTTGCAACAATTGCCTGCAAGGCAATAACGGTATGGGACGCAATCAATACCGGGTCAACAGATGTATGAGGATAAGCACCGTGACCGCCCTTTCCTGTTATCCGTACAGAGAATCTATCCGCTTGAGCCGTAAAAATGCCGGGTTTAATAGCAACTACACCACAAGGAAACATATTCCCAAGATGCAATCCATACGCTCTGTCCACATGTGGTTTTTCCATGACGCCTTCCTCGATCATTTTTACAGCACCACCTGGATCTTTTTCCTCAGACGGCTGAAATACAAATTTTATATTTCCCTTAATTTCCTCTTTATGATGCGAAAGGATTTTGGCAGCAACAAGAAGCATGGCAGTATGAGCATCATGACCACAAGCATGCATTACACCTTTATTCACAGATTTATAGGGAATTTTACTCATTTCCTCTATTGGTAAAGCATCCATATCCGCCCTTAAAAGAATTGTTTTGCCTTTTTCTTTTCCTCTAAGAATGCCAACAACTCCTGTTTTTGCAATGCCGCTTTTAACTTCCAGGCCACACTCCTTTAGATAATTCTCAACAATCTTTGCAGTCCTCTTTTCCTTAAATGCTAATTCAGGATGCATATGAAAATCTCTTCGTAATTTAATAACTTCGTCTTTTAAAGATTCAACTTCTTTCCGCACAGCATCCATAACTCCTCCTTAGTTAATAAATCAAAAAATTTTAGATAAGAAAATCAAAATAAACTTTAAGAAATTCAAATTTTTAACCAGACACTACTGTCATTCTATTGATCAGGTGAGCCGTTATCTAAATTAATCTTATATCCCCTTATCTTGTTAAAAAGAGATTTTCGTGATATTCCTAACATTTTAGCCGCTTTCGTTTTGTTCCCGTTGGCCTTTTTAATAGCTCTTACAATCATCTCTTTTTCTATCTCGGCAATAGCCTCAGGAAGAGGAACAACCGTATCACTACTCCCTTTTTGCGCGATTGCTATAATGCTCGTTTTTTCTCCGGCTTTCTGTGTCAACTCTGGAGAAAGATGGTCCATCATTATAAGAGGAGCAGATGTAATAATCACTCCCCTGGCAATAGCATTTTCCAGCTCTCTTACGTTGCCAGGCCAATCATAATCCATAAACAATCTCATCACATCATCAGAAACACCTTGAACTATTTTGCCATACTTTCTAGAGAATTTAGAAACAAAATAGTCCGTTAGTAAAGGCATATCCACCTTTCTTTCCCTTAGAGGAGGTATATTAATTGCAACAACATTTAACCTGTAGTACAGATCTTCTCGAAATTTATCTTCCTTTACTAACTCTTCAAGATTTCGATTTGTTGCCGCTAATATTCTCGCTTGTGAAACAATCGTTTCCTTTCCTCCGACGCGCTCAAACGTCTTTTCTTGAAGCACTCTAAGCAACTTTGCCTGAAGAGCAAGCCCCATATCTCCTATTTC
>DBOM01000004.1 GCA_002299965.1 Caldiserica bacterium UBA646
GCCTTTTATAATTTGCTGATAGAATTCACTTACATCAATGAGAATCAGACCATTTGACAGGACCCCTATTATTAAAACTCCTATAAAAACCCCAAAGATTGATCCTGCTCCTCCCATGATGCTGACACCTCCTAATACTACTGCTGTAATCACATCCAATTCATAGCCCATTCCCAGGCCAGGGCGCCCTGCATTTATCCTGGATAACATAATAATCCCAGCAATTCCTGATAACAATGCACAGATAACAAACACAAGAACTTCTATTCTTGCAGTACGTACCCCAGAAAGCCTTACTGCTTCGCGATTACCTCCCAGTCCATATATGTATCTGCCTGTTCTGGTCCGATTAAGAAAAACCCACCCGATTATGAAAATGACTGCCATAATAATAACAGGAATAGGTATTCTGCCTACATAACCCTGTCCAATTGTCTTAAACCCTTCAGGGAGTCCCCAAACAGGCAAACCACCACAAAGAATAAACGCAAGACCTCGAAGTATTGTCATCATACCTAATGTTGTAATCAAGGCAGGTACCTTAACATAAGCAACTAAAATACCGCTGATAAGGCCAATTACAGCTGAAATAAAAAGGGTAATACAAATGGCAGGCAAAATTGGCATTCCTAATTCAGCCATTAAAAGAGCTCCTATTATATTAGAAATTCCCATCATAGAACCAACAGATAAATCTATTCCCGTAGTCAATATTACGCAAGCCATTCCTACAGATGAAATCCCTAACATTGCAACTTGTCGTGCAATATTTAAAAGATTATTGCTTGTTAAAAATCTATCATTTAAAATTGCAAATAAAGCAATAAGTACCAGAAGTACTCCTACAATTGCATATTTTCTTAATACTACAAAATATTGTTTTTTCATATATATTATTCTCCTGAAGCTAATTTTAATACTTTTTCCTGTGTTGCTTCTTCTTTTGTAAGCTCACCTGTGATACGCCCTTCATGCATAACAATAATCCTATCAGACATTCCAAGTAGTTCCGGCATATCCGAGGAGATGAAAAGAATTCCCTTTCCTTTTGCAACAAGCTTATTTATTAACTCATAAATTTCTTGCTTTGCACCTACATCAATACCTCGTGTCGGTTCATCAAAAAGAATAATTTCTGAATTTGTAGCTAAACAACGTGCAAGCACAACCTTTTGTTGGTTTCCTCCACTAAGTTCTTTAACTATTTTTTCAAGATTTGGTGTGACGATTCTTAAAAGTTTTTTGAATTTTTCAGCTACTCTTGATAATCGTTTTGGTATAATAAAACCACATAAGCTTACCTGAGGAAAAGAGCTATAGAGTATATTTTCTTTTACTGAAAGTTCTGATATGATCCCATGTTGTTTACGATCTTCTGGTATCAAACCCAATCCTAATTTAATAGCTTTTTCAGGATGGTTTATGGTAACACTTTTTCCTTTTATTTTTATATTTACAGAACTAATAGGATCTGCTCCAAAAATTGCCCTGACCAACTCTGTTCGTCCTGCTCCAACAAGCCCCCCTAAACCAAGAACCTCTCCTCTATGTAGCGTAAAAGAGATATTTTTTAATAAGCCCGGGGTGGATAACCTGGTAATTTCCAATAAAGAAGTAGAGCTTTTTGTTGTTCTTTCAGGATAGCTTTCAGATAATTCACGTCCTACCATTAAACTGATAAGTTCTTGCTTATTAGTTTTTTTCGTTTTCATTGTACGAACATGCTTTCCATCTCGGAATACAGATACCCTATCAGAAATATCGAATAATTCAGAGAGTATATGCGAAATATAAATAATAGTTACTCCCTGATTTTTCAAAATTCCTATAAGCTTATATAAATTTTTAACTTCATTTGTAGTAAGAGGACTGGTTGGTTCATCCATAATCAAAATTTTTACATTATGAGAAACAGCTTTAGAAATTTCTACAATTTGCTGATATGCAACACTTAAGAACTCAACAGGCATTTTGGGATCAATATCAATTCCCAATAAAGATAAAGTTTCTTTTGCTTTTTGATTCATTGCCTTTACATCAATAAATCTATTACGAAGTATTTCATTTCCCATAAAAATATTTTCTGCAACACTTAAATAAGGGATCAAATAGTATTCTTGATAAATAGCAGCGATTCCGAATCGGAACATAGCTTCATATGGTGAAAAAGAACTATGCGGAACACCATCAATTTCAATAGTTCCTTCATCTGGTTTTATTGCACCAGTCAGGATTTTTATAAAAGTTGACTTTCCAGCACCGTTCTCCCCGCAAATACTATGAATTTCTCCTTTAAAAAAATCAAGATTAATTCGATTAAGGGCTGTTACTCCTGGATACTTTTTTACTATATTTTTTACAGAAAGAATGGGAACAGATGACTTATTCATCTTTCTCCTTATTAAATTAATAAAAGGAAGGTCTTCCTTAAAAGATAAGGAAGACCTTCTTGCCTTCCTGAGTTTATTTAAAATTCATCAACATTATCAATAGTGATTAACTCATTTACAATTTTTTGATGGGGCACACATGTTTCACCTTTAATTAGTTTATAAAGGATTTCCATTTCTTGTTGCCCTGATGCATAAGGAGCCATACTTACAGATGCGCGATACATTCCGCCTTCTGCAATTTTCTCCAATGCTTGTGCAACACCATCAGTACCGGTAATACATATTTCCTCAGGATCTACTCCTGCAGCATTCATAGCTTCATATGCACCCAATGCTCCATCATCATTTAAACAACTTATTACTTTAAGATCAGGATGAGCCTGTAAAACTGATTCTATTACTGTCATACCTACATCAGTTTGATAAGCATCCTGGCGGCTTACTAGTTCAGCATCAGGAGCTTCTGCAAGAATGCCATCACGAATACCATCAGTTCTTGGAATTACAAAAGCAGTACAATCTGCTGCTAAAAGAGCAAATTTTGCTACTCCGCCCAATGTATTTGTTATAAACTTTCCTGCATACTCACCAGCAATGTAGCCATATTGATATTCATCATTTGCAAGAGAGCCATCAGCACCGGGAAGAGGGTGAACTGCTGCCAGTACCTTTATTCCTGCAGTTTGTGCCTTTATACAGTATTCCTTGCTTGCCATCTCATCAACACAAGAAGTCATTATGCCGTCAACACCCCTGGTAATCAAATCTTCCCAGGTAGAAACCTCTTTTGCTGCATCTACCTTTAAATCAATGACAATTATCTCAACGCCTAGCTCCTTGGCTTTGTCTTCTGCGCCCTTAGCCTGTGTAGCCCAGAAAGGGTTACTCAAATCATGAACTGAAAATGCAACAGTTATTGTTTCTTCTGTTGTTTCTTCAGCAACTTCTTCTGTTGTTTCTTCAGTGTCTGTCTTGCAGCCCGCTAGAGAAAATGTGCTTAGAAGTGCTACACACATCATTGTTATTATCAGCCATAGTAATGATTTTTTCATTTCGATCTCTCCTTTTAAATAATTGATTGCTATTGTAAAATTTTCTGGAGATTTGTTAGCAGGTATACTATCTTTTCCTTACTGATTAACAAATCTCATTTTCCCCCCATAAGATCGCCTCCTTTAATTCTTATCTTATTTTCCCAGTATATTTTTCATCACCTCCTTCATAAAATATATATTTAAAAAATTTTTAGCTTAAATAATTTGAATATTTGAGAAACTAGTATTTCTCTTCTCCTTAGTTTCTTATAATGTAAAGTGAAATTATGTTCGATATTGAACATATGCTATTAATATTATTCTATTATCTCTGGTCTGTCAATAAAATTTTGATTTAATGTCATTTAAAAATTAAATGTGCACTTCCTTGAAGCCATTATTTAGAGCTAAAAGGAAAGGAAGAAAAGGTTTTAAATTATGGCACAGTTGTATAAAAAATTTGAGATCATCAGGTAAAGGAATAAATATACTGCTATCTGGCAGAGGAGATTAAAAGAAGTTATATTGAAAAAATATAATATTTTTAGCCAAAAGAGTACAGAAAATGAGCTGAAAAGTGTAAATATTAGCAATATGAACAGGAAAACAGTTCTATATAATGCTAGCAGAGTGTTGAAAAAATTGTATCATTAGCAGGATAAATTTTAAAATACATAACTAAATCCCAGTCTCTACCATAATGCCGGTTTGGGCAATT
>DBOM01000046.1:0-6857 GCA_002299965.1 Caldiserica bacterium UBA646
GAGATACTGAATAAATTCAAGGGCAACGACCTGATTGGGTCTGACGGAGACAGGATTGCTCTTACCGAGAAAGGGACTGCGTTTGCACGTGAGTACATGATTTCCCCTGAAAGAGATTTCACTTGTTCTTATTGTGAAGGCACGGGTTATGCGGTAAGTGATCTGGTTAGCGATGCTACTAACAAATTTAAAGAGGTATTCAAAGAAAGACCCAGAGCAATTGCGGATTTTGATCAAGGTATTGTTCCACCGGAGGTTTCTATCAGGCGCGCAGAATTTGTTTACCAGAGGGGAGATCTTGAGAATAAAAAGATTTTTTTTCTTGGAGACGACGATCTTACTAGCATTGCAATGGCGTTGACTGGCCTTCCCGATGAAATACATGTCGTAGAAATTGATAGCCGTATTGTGGATTATATAAATAGTGTAGCCGACAAAATGTCTTTAAATGTTAAAGCCGAGCTTTTTGATGCAAGAAAGCCTTTGCAAAAAGAACTCCAGGGTAAATTTGATACTTTTCTCACTGATCCTGTGGAAACCGTTCCAGGGATAAGACTTTTTATATCGCGTTGTGTTGCAGCGCTTAAAGGCAAAGGCAGTGCTGGCTATTTTGGTCTGAGTCATTACGAATCTTCTCTTAAAAAATGGTTCGGCGTTGAGAGGGATTTACTAAATACGAATCTTGTTATCACTGATGTTGTTCGTGATTTTAATAAATATTTACTTGTTGGCGAGAGAATTATCGAAAAAGGATTCAGGGTAGTGAAAGAAGCGCCTTTCAAAGTAAAAGCGCCTGATTATCCCTGGTATCGATCTACATTTTTTAGAGTAGAACTTGTCGGTGAATCCCACCCTTTGATAACAGAAAAAGTGGAGTGGGAACGTGAACTTTATTTTGACGAAGACACATACGTGGCTCTTCCATAAATGAGATGCTTGCTAAAATAAAGAGTGTTTCACTTAGAGGCCTTGAAGAGATAGATGTAATTGTTGAGGTAGATATTTCTCCTGGTCTTCCGACATTTACTATTGTGGGTTTACCTGACGAAGCAGTAAAAGAATCACGGGAAAGAGTACGTTCCGCGATTAAAAATACTGGCTTCGAATTTCCAATGCGTCGTATTACTGTTAACCTTGCGCCTGCTGAGGTGAGAAAAGAAGGCTCAATATATGATTTGCCGATTGCAATAGGGATTCTTACGGCAACGGAAGTAATACATTCTGCTGAAAGGGTTGCTCAATTCCATTTTGCAGGGGAGCTTTCTCTGAATGGCGGAGTAAGGAAAATTTCCGGAGCACTTCCTATGGCAATTGGGCTCTCTAACAAAGGACACGCTAATTTTATCACACCTTTAGACAATAGAAGAGAAGTAGAGATTATAGATGGCGTGGATTGTTATCCTGTGAAGCACTTGAAAGAAGCAGTGGAATTTCTTAACGAGGACAGGGAAATTATTCCTCAACATATCGATATTAAAGATGAGCTTGCAAAAGGTGTTGTGCATGATGAATTAGATTTTGCAGATATCAAAGGGCAGTTCCAGGCAAAGAGGGCAATGGAGATTGCTGCAGCTGGAGGGCATAACATTATTATGATGGGCTCTCCCGGATGCGGAAAAACAATGATTGCGAGGATGCTTCCCACAATTCTTCCTCCGTTAACGCTGGAAGAAGCTATGGAAGTTACGCAAATATATAGTATCGCAGGGCTTTTGAGAGACGGCATTATCATGGAAAGAACTTTTCGTTCGCCTCACCACACTGCATCTTCTGCAGCTATCATTGGAGGGGGGAATGTGCCAAGACCGGGGGAGATAAGCTTGTCGCACCATGGAGTGTTGTTTTTGGACGAATTGCCCGAGTTTAAGAGAAGTGTGCTTGAAGTATTGAGACAGCCAATGGAAGATGGATTTGTTACAGTGTCGCGTGTGAAGATGAGCATTACTTATCCATCTCGTTTCATGCTCGTTGCGGCGATGAACCCGTGTCCATGCGGCTGGTACGGAGATACAGTACACGGTTGTAATTGTAGCGTATATGACATTAAGAGGTACAGGAATAGGATTTCAGGGCCTCTCTGGGATAGATTTGATATTCAGCTTGAGATGCCCAGGCTTTTTCCTGAGGAATTAACAAACAAACCGAAGGGGGAATTTTCAGCTGATATAAGAAAAAGAGTGATAAGCGCAAGGAAATTACAGCAGGAGCGCTACGAAGGCAAAAGAATTTTTTCAAATGCACAGCTTACGCCTAAATTGTTAAAGGAGTTTGTGCCTTTAGATAGCGAAGAGAAGAGTTTTCTTCGCACCGCGTCAGAAAAGCTGGGCCTTACAGGCAGAGGATTTGATAGAATTGTGAGAGTATCAAGAACAATTGCAGATTTGGAAGGCGAAAAAAAGGTTGCACTACCTCACATTGCTGAGGCGCTGCAGTATAGAATTGATTTGAGTATTTAGGAGGCAGATATGAATGTAACCAGGATTCTTACAGGGAAAAAGGAAGACAAATTATTCCTTCTTGGAAACGAGGCAGCTGTGCGTGGCGCTCTTGAAGGAGGCGTATCTTTTGTTTCTACATATCCGGGCACTCCTTCTTCGGAAATTGGAGATGTATTTTCAAAATTAGCCAGAAAAGCGGGTGTTTATTTTGAATACTCTACAAATGAGAAAGTGGCAGTAGAAGTATCTGCTGCTGCGGCTGCTGCCGGGCTGAGGTCGTTTGTATTTATGAAGCATGTAGGATTAAATGTTGCAGCAGATTCTTTTATGTCTACTGCTTATCTTGGCGTAAAAAAAGGGATGATTATTCTTACTGCCGATGACCCTTCGATGTATTCATCGCAAAACGAGCAAGATAATCGTATATATGCGCGGATTGCTGGTGTTCCTTTGCTTGAACCTGCGAACCCTCAGGAAGTAAAGGATCTTATGAAATTTGGTTTCGAACTTTCTGAACAGATACATCTGCCTGTTTTAATGCGAACTACAACGCGTGTTTCTCACATGAGAGGCATCGTCCATCTTAACGATGTAATACCTCCAGAGGGTAAAGGGTTTTTTGAAAAAGAGCCTTCTCGCTATGTGCCTGTTCCAGCTAATGCAGTAAGAATGCGTAAAGAGCTGTTGGAGAAACTTGCAAAGGCCGAAAAGATAGCTGACAGTACAGAGGTGAATAAGGTGTATGATTTTGGAGACGAATTTGGCATCATTACAAGTGGTGGTGCTTTTAACTATGTAATTGATGTAGTTGAGGAAAATAATATTCCTGCAAAAATACTAAAACTTGTTTTTACCTACCCGTTTCCTCAACAGACCGTAAAAGAATTTCTTTCTACCGTAAAAGAGGTACTTATCGTTGAAGAAGTAGAGCCTGTGATGGAAAAAGAAGTACTTGCAATTGTCGGGAAACATAAGATTCCAGTTAATGTGTACGGAAAACTTACCGACACGCTTCCCCGTGTTTACGAGTATTCTCCTGACATTATAAAAAACGGAATAAAGAAAATTAGTGCACATACTATTAAGAAACGGGGATATTTAAAGACGGATATAACGCTTCCTATTCGTCCACCGATTCTTTGTGCAGGATGTCCTCACCGCGCAACATACTTTGCTATGAAAGACGCGGTTAAAAAACTTAAACTAAAAGACGTGATTTTTCCTACTGATATTGGCTGCTATACGCTGGGTATTCAACCGCCGTACGAAATGGCTGATTACTTGCTTTCTATGGGTTCAAGTATAGGCACAGGAACAGGTTTTTCTCATGCTACAGACCAAAAGATAGTGAGTTTTATTGGCGATTCTACATTTTTTCATGCCGGCCTTCCCGGGCTTGTCAATGCAGTGCACAATAAGGCTAATTTGTTGATTGTTGTAATGGACAATAGAACGACTGCGATGACTGGCAGGCAGCCGAGCCCTTCTGAACCTGTTAATGGGATGGGAGAAACGGCACCAGAAATTTCTATTGAAAATAGTGCAAAAGGGATTGGCGTAGAGTTTGTGAAAACTGTTGACCCGTACAGCCTTGCAAAAGCAAGGGAAGTTTTTGAGGGGGCGCTTAAGCATGATGGGGTTTCTGTTGTCATATCAAAGCATCCTTGTGCGCTGATAACGGATGCAGAGAAGAGAAGGAAAAACTTATGGATGACATTTATCGTTAATCAGAGCAAATGCACGAAATGTATGGTTTGTGTGAAGGATTGGACTTGTCCTGCTTTCTATGTGGGAAAGGACGGAGCAGTTTTTATTGATCCTCTTATCTGTGATGGGTGTGGCGTGTGTGTTCAGGTTTGTCCTGAAAAAGCGATAGAGGTGAGAAAATGAAAACATATAAAATTCATCTTGCTGGTGTTGGGGGGCAAGGCACAATAAAGGCTTCTTCAATTATTGGCGAAGCTGCTATGAAAAAAGGTATAAGTGTAGTGATGAGCGAATTGCACGGGATGGCGCAGCGTGGCGGGGTGGTGACAACGGAAGTAAAGATTGGCGATGCGCATAGTCCTGTCATTGAAAATGGCGATGCAGATTTAATTATTGGTTTTGAGCCTGCAGAAGTTTTGCGTTCAATAAAAAAAGCAAGTGAAAAGACATTTGTGATAATGAATTCTGCGCGCATTGTGCCTTTTACTGTCTCTCTTGGGATGTCAACGTATCCGGATAATCCATCGCTCATTAAAGAAGCAATAAAAAAATTCAGCCATCTTTATATCATTGATGCAGAAAAACTGGCAAAAAGGGCTGGAAACATTATGTCGCTTAATATGGTTTTGCTGGGAAGCGCTGTTGCTATGCCAGGGTTTCCTTTGGGATATGAAGAAATAATCCAATCTATGAAGGAGAGCTTGCCGGAAAAAACTATTGAAATAAACCTTAAAGCATTTGATCTTGGATTTGAGCGAATAAAAAACATGTAAGCGTTCTCTTTGTGCTTTTTTGGCTATTTTATAAGTATAATATAATATCTATTGCTGCTATAATAAGGCCCCAGAGGAATCCTGCTGCGACTTCTAGTCCAGTATGGCCAATAAGTTCTTCAAAGATTTTTATGTCAATTACTTCACGCAATTTTTTGCCCCATGCTGTTCCCCAGAAAATTTCATTCATTGTTTTAGAATGTTCTCCAACTTCTCTTCTTAGGGAAAGGGCATCAACAACTATTATTGATGCTATAACGAATGAAATTGTGAAGTAAGGGGAGTTTAGTCCGTATCGTGCACCCAGCAGTAGTGTAAGTGTTGTTACTGCCGCTGTGTGAGAGCTTGGGTTGCCACCTGGTGAAATTGCAAGACGCCAATTTATTTTTTTCTTTTGCACAAAGTAAAGTATTACTTTTAGCATTTGCGCGGTAAGACTGGAAATAACTGAAAATATTAAAATATCATTTGTAAAGAGCCCTTTTATCCACATTTTTTCCTCTGCTATATAATAAATTTTTAACTTTTCCTATAAAAACATTATAATACTTTTGTGAAAAAAATAATACTAGTTAGTGCTTGTTTGTTAGGGCTCAATACCCGGCATGATGGAAAAAATAGCGTAAGCAAAGGCGTGCTTGTGCTTAAGGACAGGTATTTGATGATTCCTGTTTGCCCTGAACAGTTAGGTGGTTTGCCCACACCAAGGATGGCAGCAGAAATTCAAAGTGATGGAAGGGTATTGAAAGAGAACGGAGAGGATATTACTGAAATATTTTTGAATGGGGCAAAAGAGGTGTTGCAGCTAACAAAACTTTATAAAATAAAATTTGCTCTGTTAAAGAACGGAAGCCCGTCTTGCGGAAGCCATTTTGTTTATGATGGAACATTTAGTGGGACTAAAATTAAGGGTGAAGGCATTACTGCTTGTTTTTTGAGGAAGAACGGGATAAAAGTATTTTCTGAAGATGATATAGAAGAGTTAATAGATGAAATTGAATAAGACAGACATTCCTTACGGAAATTTTGAAAAGGTGCTCCTTCACATCTGTTGTGCTCCGGATGCAACATACCCCCTTTTGTATTTAAGAGGGAGACATTACAGAGTGACGGGGTTTTTCTATAATCCAAACATACATCCCTTAAGTGAATATGAGAAAAGGCTGGAAGAAATTGTACGCTTTTCCCGTGTTGTTAATATGGGTCTTGAATTAGGTAAGTATGACAAGGATAGTTGGATGGAGCGCATAAAAGGCACTGAAAATGAAGCTGAAGGCGGGAAACGGTGCTACATCTGCTATAAGATGCGTCTTGAAGAAACAGCACGAATTGCAAAAGAAAATGGATTTGACTATTTTACTACCACGCTTTCTATAAGTCCGCACAAAAACATTAAATGGATATTTGATATAGGAAAACAGATAGGAAATAAGTATGGGGTAAAATTTCTTAAAGCGGATTTTAAAAAAAGAAACGGATTTAAATCCAGCATTGTATTGAGTAAATACTATAAAATGTACCGGCAAAACTATTGCGGATGCGTATTCTCGCAGAATAAAAAATAAATAATCATTAAAATGCTGTACTTGTTGTGAAAGTATCTCAATATTAAGATTTTTTACTCAAACTTTCGAAAATTTTTTCTCTATATTTAAGAAAGTGTAGATTTTATCGAGGTTTTATGCGTGGAAAAATTTTTTGGAAAAATTCTTTGAAATCTATTGACAGGAAGTTTTAATTTGTTATGATATTCTTCGTTGGGTGTATATCGCATAAAAAGACAGTTTCGAACATACCCTTGACTTGCACTAAAAAAAGCATATAATAATTATGCTAAAATATTTAAAAGCGGATTGTACCTTGAAAACTAAACAGCGAAAGTAAGGTATTAATTTTTCGGAGAGTTTGATCCTGGCTCAGGATGAACGCTGGCGGCGTG
>DBOM01000046.1:7155-7415 GCA_002299965.1 Caldiserica bacterium UBA646
GATGAACGCTGGCGGCGTGCCTTACACATGCAAGTTGAGCGAGAATTTTTTGATGGGGCAACCCATTGTAAAGTTCTAGCGGCAAACGGGTGAGTAATAGATGGGTAACCTACCCTAAAGACGAGGATAGCCTTCTGAAAAGAAGGGTAATACTCGATAATGTTGACAGACTTAGGTTTGTCAAAGAAAGATGGCCTCTGTTTCATGCTATCACTTTTGGACGGGCTCATCTCCTATCAGCTAGTTGGTGAGGTAATGGC
>DBOM01000074.1 GCA_002299965.1 Caldiserica bacterium UBA646
ACAGTGGTTGGAACAGATCCTATCAGTGATATTGCGTTAGTGCAGATTGATGAGAAAAATTTGCCTGCAGCAAAACTTGGTGATTCAGCAAAACTTAAGGTAGGACAGTTCGTTGTAGCGATTGGTAATCCATATGGACTAGATCACACTGTGACCACAGGAGTGATAAGTGCTATTGAAAGAAATATTAATATTGGCAATAAAACAATGTATGGCATCATCCAAACAGATGCTGCAATTAATCCTGGAAACAGTGGTGGGCCACTCGTAAATCTTGAAGGCGAAGTTGTTGGCATTAATACGATGATATATAGCCAGGCACAGGGCCTTGGGTTTGCCGTATCAGCTGATACGTGCGCAAAAGTCATTGATAACATTAAAAAAACCGGCAAAATGGAGTGGCCATATATCGGGGTAGAGATTACTACAATGACTGAAGAACTTGCTAGCAAAGTTAATCTTGAATATGTTCCGGGTATCGCCGTGATTAATGTAATGCCAGGTAGTCCCGCAGAGAATGCGGGAATTACGCAAGGAGATATTATTGTATCAATTGATGGCATTTCTGTTGATACAGTTGATGGGTTTCTAAAAATTGTACGTTCGCGCAATGCAGGAGATAGTATTATGCTAGAGGTGAAGAGAAAAAATATTAGCGAAGTGATAAAGTTAGAGCTCACTCTTGGAGTGCAACCACCATTTGCAGAATGAAGTAGTTAATTGTTTATAAAAAAAGTAAGCGCTTCGAAAAATTTTTAAAAGAGACCCTCTCTTTTTTTGATATATAATTTTCTTATAAGGCTTGCAGGAAGCACTCCTACAAATTGCCCCTTTTTATTCACAACTGCCAGGATATCTGTTTTAAGGTTCTCCATTCGGTGAAGAGCAGTTAAAAGTGAGTCCGACTCTGAAATAGAAAAATCTTTTACTTTAATAAATTCATCAATTTTCTTATTATCATCGGCGTCTAATATATCAAGAGTGTATAAGATGCCGACTGGACACTCTTCGTCATTTAGGACAGGGATTTTTGCAATTCCTTTCTCTGAGATTATTTTCTTCGCTTGCTTTATATTGTCGCCCAAATATAGATATTCCGCGTCTTTTATCATTGCGTTTTTTGTTTTAACTGTCGCAAGAACATTAATCTCATGGCCGCCATGTGCATGTATTCCACGTCGCATTAGTGGTTCTGAGTACATTGTTTTTTTATAAAGAAAAGCAACGATAAATCTGCTAGTGATAACGCATAGCATTAATGGAAGAATGATTTCATAAGATCTTGTTAGTTCGTATGCCATCACAATAGCCGTGATTGCTGCACCGGTAGTTCCTGCAACAACTGCTGCCATGCCTACCAGAGCATAAGCAGCAGGTGGCGCAGTAATGGAAGGGAAAATATTATTAACAATAATTCCAAATGCAGCGCCTACCGCTGTTCCAAGGAAAAGAGATGGCGCAAAAATTCCTCCGGATCCACCGGATCCAAGCGTAAATGATGTTGCAATAATCTTTGCAAAAATAAGTGCAAGTAAAATAATGAGTGGAATATTTTCTTGGGTAAGAACACTTGTAATAAATGAATAACCAACACCAAAAAGATAGTAGTGCCCCGTCCATTTCATAAAGATGAGACTTAAGATACCTACAATTAATCCTCCGATGGCAGGCTTAAAGTACTTGTTGATTTTTAATCGTTCTTCAAACCATATTTCAAGTTTTGAGAGAGTGTTTGTGAAGATAATGGCTATAAAGCCGCAGAGTATTCCTAAAATTATATACAGAGGAAATTCCCATGAGGAAGCTAAGGTATAGCCTGGCACAATAAATGCTGGCTCAGCCCCCAAAAAGGCTCTTGCAATGTTTGTTGCCACTATTGACGAAATTGCAAGGGGAATAAAGGTTTCCGTGCTAAACTCTGGCAGTATTAATTCAATCGTAAATAGTATACCTGCAATAGGTGCATTGAAAGTAGCAGCTATGCCTCCTCCTGCACCGGCTGCCACAAGAATGATTATATCTCTTGGTTTAAGATGGAATAATTGACCCAGCGTAGAGCCAAAGCTTGCTCCAATTTGAACAATAGGGCCTTCTCTACCGGCGGAGCCTCCAGAACCTATACCTATTGCAGTTGCTAGGATTTTTATCAAAGAAACAACAGGTCTTATCCTACCTTCTCTCATAATTACTGCTTCCATAACCTCAGGAACACCATGTCCTTTTGCTTCGGGCGAAAACCGCTGTATTAGATACCCAACAATTATCCCACCAATTACCGGTATTATTATTACGTAATTTCCAAACCGTGAAACAAAATGCAAATTAGAATCATAAGCTAGTGATAAAGTTCCATTGAAGAACAAATTATGAAAGAAAGCAATGAGAGTTCTAAATATAACTGCACCCAGGCCAGATATTACTCCCACAAGTGCAGAATAAAATGATATCTTAATAAAATGTTTTGTTTTCTTTTCCTTTGCTCGCGTAAAAATTTTTTCCATTTTATTTATTCCTATTGAAGTGTACAAAAAATATTGAAAAGCTAAAGGAGCCTAAATTGAACTCCTTTAGCTTTTTGGTTAAGATTATATTGAAGCCCCAGAATCTACTTCACTGTCTAAGCCCAACTTAAATAAACACATCTTAGTGGGTATTCCGTTTTTTGACCATCCTCTTACAAGGTAATATTCATCAAGCATTTCTTGAAGTTCTTCTTCTGTCACGTAGTTTCCTTTAGATATTCCGTTCTTAATTGGTTCGTGCGTGATACGGGAAGGAAGAGAATCGTCATTTCGAGTTAGCCCTTCTCTAATGTTAATAAGTTTATCGAGATTATAAATCCTTTCACCAATCGTCATCAATTGATTTACA
>DBOM01000027.1:0-3182 GCA_002299965.1 Caldiserica bacterium UBA646
GATGTATACGAAATAGGCGATTATATAGAAATGAAAGCAACCGTTAGTAACATAGAAGACCTTACAGACCTAAAAGTAACATTCTTCATGTATGGTTTTTCGCTTGCCACCCTTAATCCGCCAGTAGAAGGAAATACCTATATCTTTAAGCTTATTGCAAACATTAAAGGGAAAGCCACGATACGTGCAGTGCTAAAAGATAAAGAAGGAATTACTATTGCATCGAAAGAAAAAGATATTATCATAGAAGAGAAAAAACCCTGATGAGAGGTGATATATGTTAGACCCAGATATTATAAGAATAAAAACAGACTTTGTTAAAGAAAGCATTGCAAAAAAAGGAACAGATGTATCAATAATAGATAAGTTTCTAAAAGTAGATAATAAAAGAAAAGAGTTAGTAAAAGAAGTTGATACGCTAAGACATGACAGAAAAGTACTCTCAGAAGAAATAAGAAAAAAGATTGCAGTAAAAGAAAATACAGAAGAAATTAAAGAAAAAGTAAGAGAAATAGGAAGCAATATTAAAGAAAAAGACAAAATTCTTAACGACTTAAACAAACAGTTTACAGATCTATCACTGCGTATCCCTAATATTCCTCATCACTCTGTCCCGTATGGAAAAAATGAAACAGAGAACACGGTAATTAAAAGATGGGGAGAAATAAGAGATTTTGACTTTGAACCAAAACCACACTGGGAAACTGCTGAAAATTTAGGTATCATCGATTTTCAAAGAGGAGTAAAAATTTCAGGTGCAAGATTTTACGTACTAAAAGGGATGGGAGCAAAGCTCGAAAGAGCTCTCATTTCCTGGATGATTGACCTACATGTTGAAAAGCATGGATACAAAGAGATCTTTCCTCCATTTCTTGTAAACCGCACCTCAATGACAGGTACAGGGCAATTGCCCAAGTTCGAAGATGATCTGTACCATTGTGAAAAAGACGATTTATTCCTTAACCCTACAGCGGAAGTACCCCTTACAAACCTTCGTAGAGATGAAATACTAAACGAAGAAGACCTCCCCATTAAGTACGTGGCGTATGCAGCATCGTTCAGAAGAGAAGCAGGTGCTGCCGGAAAAGATACAAGAGGTATTATAAGAGTACATCAATTCAATAAAGTGGAAATGGTTATGTTTGTTAAACCAGAAGAATCTTATAACTACCTTGAAGAGCTCATTGATAATGCGGAAGATGTCTTGAGGCTTTTAAATATACCTCATCAACTAAAAAAAATGTGTACAGGAGACCTTGGATTTGCAGCAGCGATAAAATTTGACCCGGAAGCTTACTTTCCATCACAAGACAAATATGTAGAAATCTCTTCCTGCAGTAACTTTGAAAGCTTCCAGGCAAGACGTGCAAACATTCGCTTCCGCACAAAAGATGGCAAGCTAAAATATGTACATACTTTAAATGGCTCAGGACTTGCCGTCAGCAGGACAATGGCAGCCATTTTGGAAAACTATCAACAAAAAGACGGCACCGTACTTATACCAAAAGTGTTGCAAAAATACACAGGAACTGATAGAATAACTCCAGAAATTTAATCTAAAAATGGAGGGGTGGCCGAGCGGTTGATGGTACCGCACTTGAAATGCGGCAAGTGATGAGCTTCGGAGGTTCGAATCCTCTCCCCTCCGCCATATCCGGTATGTCTTTCTATCTTTTTATCTATAACATATTTCAGATGGACAATCCAGTAGATAAAGACAAACAGTGCCCTCTCTTTCTATAAACCGAAAATAACCTATAATAGAAATTGAAATGAAAAAATTTAAATCTATTAAAAAAGAAGTAGTTCAGGAAATTGTTGATTTTATTGCTCAATACACTGACAAGCTTGAAAAAGAAGGCGCAGTAATTGGAATAAGCGGAGGCATTGATTCTGCAGTCGTTGCAGCAGTTGCAAGAGAAGCAATAGGAAAAAATAAACTTACTCTTGTACACATATCTGAAAGAGATACACTTAAAGAAGGCGCAATCAGCGCACAAATTATTGCTGATTTTATAGGCGCGCCACTTAAAAAAAAGAATATTACCGCTCCATTAATTGGCTTAGGCATTTATTCCCTTGAACCTATTGGGGGATTTTTTGCTCCTGAAAACGTAAAATTAAGCTATGTTAAAAAACGTTTTAATGAAATTAACAAAGATAAGCAAGCATATCTGAATCATATTTCAGGAAAAGGTAATAAGCAATACAGAAAAGATACTGCATATTATGAGGCAAAAGCCCGCTTTATAACTGTTGTCTTGTATATGTATGCTAATTTAGAAAACAAAATAGTAATAGACACAAGCAATAAAACAGAATTAAGCATCGGCCATTACATAAGATACGGAGAAATTGGAGATATAATGCCGCTTGCAGACCTGTATAAAACCGAAGTTATAGAATTAGCAAAATACATGGGCGTACCAGAACAAATTTTAAACAAACCACCATCTCCAGATATTATACCAGGCATTACAGATGAATTAGCAATAGGTTTGCCGTATGAAAAAATCGATCAAATCCTTTTATGCCTTGAAGATAAATTGCACGAAAAAGAAATAGCGAAAAAACTCAAAATCGACGAGAGAGAGGTACAATACATCAAAAAACTATGTGAAAGTGCAAAATTTTATGCAGATATTCCTGTAAAATTAAAACTAAAATATGGAAAATAAATTTAAGCTCGTTTCAGACTTTAAGCCCACAGGTGATCAACCAGAAGCTATAGAAAAACTTGTTGAGGGCATAAAAAAAGATTTCAAGTTTCAAACACTACTCGGAGTCACAGGGTCAGGCAAAACATTTACAATGGCAAACGTAATCGAAAGAATACAAAAACCCACACTAATATTGTCTCACAATAAAACGTTAGCAGCGCAACTATATTCAGAGTTTAAGCGATTCTTCCCTGAAAATGCAGTGCGCTATTTTGTAAGCTACTACGATTTTTATCGGCCCGAAGCATACATACCGCAATACGACTTACATATCGATAAAACGGCAGATATAAATGAAGATATAGCAAGACTAAGACATGCAACAGTAAGAGCCCTGCTAGAAAGAAAAGACGTAATTGTAGTCGCATCAGTCTCCTGTATATATGGATGGGACTCGCCCGAAGAATACAAAGAGCAGCTGTTAACAGTAAAAACAGGACAAAAGATATTAAGAAATACTTT
>DBOM01000027.1:3593-23176 GCA_002299965.1 Caldiserica bacterium UBA646
TTTCCAAAAGAATCGGAAACTGCAATACGCCTTGAACTTTTTGATGATGAAATCGATTCAATTACAGAATTTGACCCTCTGACGAGAGATATTATAAAAAAGTATTCTTCGTACACCTTTTTCCCAGCGTCGCAGTTTATTACAACTGCAGAACGAATTCATAAATATGCAAAGGAAATACGAAAAGAGCTTGTGCAACGCGTTGAATTTTTCAAACAAAAACAAAAATTTGTAGAAGCACAAAGAATAGAAGAAAGGACAAATTACGACCTTGAAATGTTAGAAAACGTTGGTTATTGTTCCGGTATAGAGAATTATTCACGATACTTTTCGGGAAGACAGCCAGGAGAAGAACCCTATACGTTGTTAAATTTCTTCCCAAAAGATTTCCTCATGATTATCGATGAATCCCATATAACACTTCCTCAAACACGAGGGATGTTCAGTGGAGACCATCAAAGGAAACTCACTCTGGTAAAATACGGGTTTAGACTTCCATCTGCATTGGACAATAGGCCACTACGGTTTGATGAATTTCTTAAACATATCAACCAGTGTATTTTTGTGTCCGCAACGCCCTCCAAAAACGAGATAGATTATAGCAACCAAGTAGCTGAACAGCTTATTCGCCCAACAGGACTCGTAGATCCAGAAGTTGAGATACACCCAGCAACAAATCAGATCAATAGTCTTATAAAAGAGGTACAGAAAAGAGCTAAAAAAGGAGAAAGAGTACTCGTCACAACGCTCACAAAAAAATTCGCAGAAGATTTAGCAATGTTCCTTACAGAAAAGGGAGTAAAAGCAAAATACCTTCACTCTGACATAAAGACACTGGAACGAGTAAAAATTCTTAAATCACTACGTGAAGGAAGCTTTGACTGCCTTGTGGGCGTAAACTTACTGAGAGAAGGGCTTGATTTGCCTGAAGTTTCACTTGTTGCTATTTTAGATGCAGATAAAGAAGGTTTTTTAAGATCTGAAGTATCACTCATACAAACAATGGGGCGAACAGCAAGAAATGTATCCGGAAAAGTAATTATGTATGCAGATAATATCACAGAATCAATGAAAAAAGCGATAAAAGAAACAGATAGAAGAAGAGAAAAGCAAATTGTCTACAACACAGAACATAATATTACGCCAAAAACTATAAGAAAGGCCATTTCAGACCTGATCGACCTTCCGTGGAAGAGCGAAAAAGAAATTGAAAAAATAGGCGATAAAACACTTTTATCCCTTTCGGCAGAACAGTTCAGCGCTTTGATTACAGAACTCGAAGAGGAAATGCACCTCAAGGCAGATATTTTAGAATTTGAAGAGGCTGCAAAGATAAGAGATAAAATTGGCGAGCTGACCAAATTTTATAAAAAAAGGAGGAAAAAATGAAAAAAATTGGACTTGCACTGGGAAGTGGTGGCCCGAAAGGACTTTCCCACATAGGAGTACTTAAAGTATTAGAAAAAGATGGCATTCAAATTGATATGATTGCAGGTTCGAGTATTGGCGCACTGGTGGGAAGTGTTTATACGGTGACAGGAAGCGCAAAAAAAATTGAAGAAATTGCTTTAGGCACAAAGATGAATACTGTGCTTTCTGCCCTCTTTGATCCAACACTGAAACTAGGACTAATACGAGGAAAAAAAGTAACAAGGCTGCTCCAGGAAATAATCGGAGACTATACAATTGAAAATTTGCCAAAAAAATTTATTGCCGTTTCCACTGACCTTGCCACGGGAAAGCCATTTTTCTTTGAAGAAGGTAATCTTCTTGACGCAGTCCGTGCTAGTATCTCAATACCTTTCATGTTCCAGCCAATAAGAATAGGAAATACACTACTTGCCGATGGAGGGCTTTCTCTACAAGTACCAGTAGAGCCACTTAAGAAATGTGGAGCAGATATTATCATTGCAGTAAATTTATTAGAAGACTTTTTCAAACCACGAAAATTTACTGGAAAATTCGTAAACACTCCTAGAGAACTCTATGAAGTTGCATCAAATTCAATCAATATCTTACAACATAACCTTGCAAGAGAAAATTGTAAAAACGCAGACATCATTGTTGCTCCTGATGTAAAAGACATAAAATGGGACAGCTTTTGGAAACCACAAAAAGCTATCCGTAGGGGAGAAAAGGCAATGAAAGAAAAACTGCCAGAGCTTCTTAAAATTCTTGAGGAATAAAAAAGCCCCTTACGGGGCTTTATGTTAATGTATTTTTTTCTTTAGCAAAATACCCAGCCGCTTTATCCCTTCATCAATTTGTTCCGGGGTTGGAAGAGAAAAGTTAAGTCTCATATGGTGTTTATCTTCTCCGCGGGGATAGAAGGCACTACCTATGACGTAAGCAACTTTTTCCTCAATTGCTTCCTTAAACATCTCGGTTGTATCGACATAATCCGGCAGAGTAACCCAAATAAACATGCCGCCTTCCGGTTTTGTCCATTCTGCTTCCTTTGGAAAGTACTTTTCAATTGCTTGAAGCATTAAGTCTTTTTTCTTTTTATATGTTTGCCGCACAAGTTCGAGATACTGTTGCAAATGTCCCTGCCTAATAAATTCATAAGCAATATACTGAGTAGAAGAAGGAGAACAAAGGTCTGAGCCCTGTTTTGCAATCACAAATTTGTTAATAGCCTCTTTGTCTGCAATCATCCAGCCGAGTCGCAATCCGGGAGCAAGGATTTTGGAAAAAGTTCTTAGTGCAATGACATTACCAATATTATCCATCTCCACAAGAGAAGGAATTTTTTCTCCTTCGAAGCGAATTTCTCCATACGGATCGTCTTCTATAATAGGGACATCATACTGATGACTCAATTCCAATATCTTTTTCCTTCGTTCAAAGCTAAGCGTAACACCTGACGGATTTTGAAAATTAGGAATAAGATACATAAATTTTACATTTACCCCATTTTCTTTAGCTTCCCTGAGTTTTCCCTCTAAAATGTCTGTTTTTATACCATCATTATCAAGTGGTACTGTAATAAAATCTGCTTCATAAGCACGAAAAGCTTGCAAACCACCTACATAAGATGGGGCTTCAACAATAATTGCATCTCCCGGATCAATAAATACTTTGCCTGCAAGATCCAATCCTTGCTGGGACGCAGTAGTTACAATAAGATTCTCTTTTGCAAGGTTCTGTATTCCCTCCTCTATACCAATGTTAACAAGCGCCTCTCTTAAAGCCGGGATTCCTTCGGTTGCACCATACTGAAGTGCTTTGTTGCCATGGTTAAGAAAAATATCTCTAGAAATCTCTGCAAGAACTTTTTTAGGAAATAGAGTTGGATCAGGCATACCTCCAGCAAGTGAAATAATTTCTGGATTGTCTACAAGTTTTAATAATTCTCTGATTGCTGAGGCTTTCATTGCTTTGCTTCTAACAGAAAACTTTTTGCCCCATTCTAAGACCATCCTTACCTCCTTTGGCTATTTTTATTTTAGTGATTCCTTTTAATTATATCTACAAACTACAAATAGTTTAAACAATCAAAATGCCCTTACAAAAATAACGATGCTACAACACTTCAGTTGTATAGTTTTCAATATTTAACCGACAATCTTTCTTTATAAATTCAACAACCTTTGATAGTGTGCTGTATAAATGCGCCTTCTCCGTATTCACAGTAACAACAGCAATAACAGATTTTCGGTACGAATTCTGCTGTCCAATCTCTACCATTGAGATATTGAAATTTTTCCTGAGATGTGAAAAAAGGCTTAAACATACCTGCCGTTTCTCTTTTAAAGAAAACGTACCAGGTATACCAAGCCAAATTACACAAATCCCTATTTGCATCCGACTGTATCAAATAACAGCTTTCGAACTTTCTTCATCAAAAAGATGGATATGGAAAGGATCAATATAAAGCAACACAGTATCTCCCATTGCATAATCATGATCAGAGCTTGCCCTGGCAACAAATTTTACATTGTCATCACCAAGTCTAAAATGAATGAATGTTTCAGAGCCCATGAGCTCTACAAAATCAATCAGTACCTTAAACGGCTGCATTGCCATTTTTTCATCCTTTTTAACTTCAACCTCACTGAATAAATCCTTGGGCCTGATACCCATTATCATATTTTTACCAATGTAACCTTTTTTTGCAAGAATATCTCGATGTGCATCGACAATTTTTAATTCAAACCCTTCTGAAACTGCATACATATTTTTGTTTTTTTCTACAATTTTAACATTAACAAAATTCATTGGTGGAGTCCCGACAAAACTTGCAACAAACCTATTCACTGGATTATCAAATACTTCCTTTGGTCTTCCTTCTTGTTGCACTTCGCCTTCGTTCATAACAACTACTCTGTCGCCAAGTGTCATTGCTTCCACCTGATCATGAGTGACATAAACAGTAGTAACTCCCAGTCTTTTATGTAACTTTATAAGTTCGCCTCTCGTCTGTACACGAAGTTTTGCATCAAGATTCGATAAAGGTTCATCCATAAGATACACCTTCGGATTTCTTACTACTGCCCTTGCGAGTGCAACTCTTTGTTTTTGTCCACCTGAAAGTTCCTTCGGTTTTCTTTGAAGAAGTTCTCCGATACCTAACATCTCAGCAGCTTTTTTTACCCCTTGATTTATTTCCTCTTTTGGTAATTTTCTTAACCTTAGTCCAAAAGAAATATTTTGATACACATTCATATGAGGATATAACGCATAGTTCTGAAAAACCATTGCAATATCTCTATCTTTCGGCGGTATATTATTCACAAGCTTATCCCCTATATAAATTTCTCCTTCAGTCGGCTCCTCCAGGCCAGCAATAAGTCTAAGTGTAGTGGTTTTACCACATCCAGATGGTCCTAAAAGGACGAGAAATTCTCCATCGTTAATTTCGAGACTTTCGTTTCTTACCGCAACAACGTTACCAAATTTTTTTGTCACACCTTTGAGCATTACTTTGGCCATATTTTTCTCCTTTACTAATTTTTAATCTAACGTAATGATTTTGTTTAAAGTATATCTTCGTATAAAATATAGTCAAGATTAAGCCAGCTAAAAGGAGAAACTGGATGTATAAAGAAAATAAAATTATGTTGTGGTTACACATGCACCAGCCAGATTATTTAAACCCTCTCAGCAATGAACAAATCTTGCCGTGGACAAGAAGACATATGCTTAATAGTTATTATAAAATTCCAAAACTGTTATTGTCATCGTCTGCAAAGATTAATATCAATTTTTCTGGAATACTGTTAAAACAAATTGTCTCCTACGCAGAAGGAGAATTAGAAGATACCTGGGAAATATTGGAAAAAAAAGATGCAGATTCTCTTACTGAAAGCGAAAAAGAATTTATAATAAGAAACTTCCTTAACCCTATGGCCAATTTTAACTCAAATAGATTTACTGAACTAATTAACAAGAAAAAAAACAGAGAGAAATTTAGCACACAAGATATGCGAGACGCTCAAATGCTTTATGCTATATCAGCATTTTCTCCTGATACTACCGAAGTTAAAGATTTGATAAATAAAAAAGAAAATTATTCAGAAAAAGATAAGATAGAAGAAAAAAAGATAGAGAGAAAGCTATTCAAATCAATCATTCCGATGTACAAAGAACTTTTTGACAGAAAACAGATAGAACTCACAATATCTCCAATGCAACATCCCATTTTGCCTCTTCTTATAGATTCGTCCATTGCATGCAGAAGTAAGCGAGAAACAATTCTACCCCTGGCTCAATTTACCCACTTAGACGATGCGATAAAACAGATAGAAGATGCCATTTCATTGTTCAGCAAAACTTTTGGTAAAATTCCACAAGGCATGTGGCCATCTGAAGGAAGTATTTCAAACGAGGCAATAGATATTATAAAGCAGAAAGGAATTAAATGGATTGGAACAGATGAAAGTGTATTAATAAAAACCAATCCTTATGTAAAAAAGGAAGACATATCCATTCCCAGAAATGTAAGAGATTTAAAAACATTTTTTCGAAATCATTCCCTCTCAGACAAAATAGGATTTGTATACAATAAAATGAATGCAATAGATGCGGTAAAAGACTTGCTTCAAGCAGTAAAATCATCAAGAAACGGAGAAATAATTATATTAGATGGAGAAAATCCATGGGACTTCTACCCCGAATATGGAGTACCATTTCTTACCGAGTTATTCAGTGCATCAAATCAAAGAAACAGCGCATTAGGCCATGAAATAGAAGCCGCAGACAGTATTGAGTCCATACACCCTGGCTCCTGGATAAACGGTTATTTTGATACATGGATAGGCGATGAAGAATCAAATAGGGCATGGACATACCTCACTGATGCAAGAAAAACAACGGGAAGTGTACAGGAATCTCTTAATCAAATCTATATTGCAGAAGGAAGTGATTGGTTTTGGTGGTACAGTAATTTTCACAAAAATGAAGTAGACTTTACCTTTGACACGCTATTTCGAGCTCACCTTATTGCTGCCTACCAAAAAGCAGAAATAAAAATACCTTCATATCTATTCCAGCCCATTAAGGAGGCAAAATGAACCTAATATTTATCATACATAACCACCAACCGGTAGGAAACTTTGATTATGTGATTGAAGATGCATATAAAAAAGCATATTTGCCTTTTGTAAATGAAGCTTTGGATGCAAATCATTTCAGATTTGGCATACATTTTTCAGGATATCTTCTGCAATACATAGAAAAAAACCATCCTGAATACATAGAGAAACTTCGCTTTCTCATCCAAAAAAATAGATGTGAAATTCTTTCGGGAGGTATGTATGAACCAATTCTCACATTACTCCCTGAAAGAGACCGGAATGAACAGATCAAGAGAATGAACGAATACATCGGGAAACTATTCAAAATGCAACCAAAAGGCTTCTGGGTTGCAGAAAGAGTATGGGAACAACATCTAACAAAAACACTTTCACAAAATGGGATACAATATATCGCACTGGACGACACACATTTTAAAAAAGAAGGCAAAACAGATAAGGATTTATCAAGGCATTTTATTACAGAAGATGAAGGAGAAACATTAAACATATTTCCCATAAGCAAAAATCTACGCTATCTCATACCGTTTAAACCAGTAGAACAAATAATAAAATATTTTGAGGAAGCAGAAAAAAAAGATAAAAACCGCCTTGAACTATTTGGAGACGATGGAGAAAAATTTGGTGTCTGGCC
Organism: Caldiserica bacterium UBA646; assembly: GCA_002299965.1. GTDB lineage: Bacteria > Caldisericota > Caldisericia > Caldisericales > Caldisericaceae > UBA646. The sequence continues at coordinate 10,764 of DBOM01000027.1, forward strand.
CAAAACATATAGTTATGTTTATGAAAAAAAATGGTTAAAAAAGTTTCTGAAAGCTCTTAAAGATAATTCGAGTTGGCTCACAATCCATCTTCCTTCAGAATATATTGCAAACAATCTCCCAAAAGAACTGATCTATTTGAGAGAATGCTCCTATGAAGAAATGATGGGATGGTCGGAAGGTAATTTTAGAAAATTTCTTATTAAATATCCCGAGAGCAACGATATGAATAAAAAAGCACTTTTTCTGAGTAAAAGAGTGAAAGGAAAATTTCCTGAGGAATTGCTAAAGGGAGAAACAAACGATGCTCTATGGCACGGAGTTTTTGGTGGGTTGTACCTTCCACATTTAAGAATAGCTATCTATGAAAACCTGATAAAAGCAGAAAAAAAGATAGACCCACTTTCATTCAAAATAGAAGAAAACGATATCAATAAAGACGGCGAAAAAGAGTTTATACTGGAAACGCCAAAGCTAAATTTGTATTTTACAAAAAAAGGTGGAGCCCTTTACGAGCTGGATGACAAAATAAAGGAACTAAATATACTAAATGTGCTTACAAGAAGAGAAGAGCCTTATCATAAAAAAATTCTCGAATTAAATAAAATAAAGAATAAAGACCAGGAAGAAATAAACACAATTCATCATGTTTTAGCAACAAAAGAAAGCAACTTAGATAAATTTTTGATATACGATTGGTACAGAAGAAATTCTTTTATTGACCACTTTTTTAGAGCAGACACAACATCTGAATCCATTCACAAAATGCAGTTTGGAGAGCAAGGAGATTTTGTGCTTGGCAAATATAATGGAAAAACCAAAAAAACAGACAACAGTTTATCCCTTTCGCTTAAGAGGGACGGACATGTTTGGTGCGGAGAAAATTGGGAAGAGGTTTCGCTAAAAAAAGAAATTATTGTCCCAAAAGAAAAGAGAGAAATCCAAGCTAGGTATGAAATACACACCAGCAAAGAACTCCCCTTATTCTTCGGAATAGAATTCAATTTTATGTTCTTTAAAGATGGACTTAAGATAAATAAGCAAGATTATAAAAATCGCATGAAGCTTCAAGGCGAAGAGTTTGAAATAGAAGAATTTATCCAAAAAATAAACCTTAGCATTAGCTTTACGGAAAAGGTTCAATTATGGACATTTCCCATATATACTGTTTCACAATCTGAAAGTGGGCTTGAAAGAACGTTTCAAGGACTTTCTTTTATTTTTAGCAAAAAAGATATAATTAAAGAAAAAATAATAAATATAAACTTGCAAATAAAATAAGGAGGTTAATTATAAATGCCAGAATTAAGAAAAGATCCAATCACGGGAAGATGGGTAGTCATCGCAGTTGAGCGAGCAATGAGGCCAAGTGATTTTAAGACGAAAGAGATAGTTGAAGAAGAACCAAAAACAGGTCCGTTTTCTGAAGGAAATGAGTCACAAACACCGCCAGAAATTCTATCATACAGAACACCAGGAACTGCGCCTAATACGCCTGGATGGTGGGTAAGAGTGATACCAAATAAGTTTCCTGCACTAAAAATAGAGGGAGATTTAAATAGGAGAGGGATTGGCATGTATGATATGATGAACGGTGTCGGAGCTCATGAAGTCATTGTTGAATCTCCACATCCATCAGATTCACTAGAAAATCTGCCTGTAAAACACGTAGAAGATATTTTATGGGCATTTAGAGACCGATTCTTGGATTTAAGAAAGGATGCACGCCTTAAGTATATCATCGTATTTAAAAACAAAGGGAAAGAAGCGGGAGCATCGCTTGCACATACGCATTCACAGCTTATTGCAACACCTGTTGTGCCAAAAACAGCAAAAGAAGAATTAGAAGGAAGCAGACGATATTATGATTACAAAGAAAGGTGTGTATATTGTGATATGGTAGCACAAGAAATAGGAGATAAACAAAGGCTTGTTTTAGAAAATGAAGGATTCGTTGCCTTTGTGCCGTTTGCATCGATTGTTCCTTTTGAAACATGGATTCTTCCAAAACAACATAGTTCAGACTATGCAGAGATAAAACGCAGTGAAATTTCTTATTTAGCGGATGCATTACAGCGGACATTAAAAATGCTAGATACAGTAGTACCGAATGTACCGTACAACTTTTATATACATTCTGCTCCGCTTGACAATTTGCGCTTGCCACATTATCATTGGCATATAGAAATTGTGCCGCGGCTCACGCAAACAGCTGGATTTGAATGGGGCACAGGGCTCTATATTAACCCGATGTCGCCAGAAAATGCAGCAAAATTCTTGAGGGAAACGGAAGGGAGATAAGATATGAAAATAGGAATAGTAACAAGTGAAGCAGTTCCTTTTGCCAAATCAGGAGGATTAGCTGATGTAGCAGGAACACTGTTCAATGTATATCATACAAAAGAAAATGAAATTTATCTCTTTATGCCAATGTACAAAACAATAAAAAATATCCCATCTGATCTAAAAACAGAAGGGGCCATTGCAATTAAAATAGGATCTCAAGAAATAGAAGGGCAGATTTTATCAAAAGAGATAGAAAAAGGTAAAACCCTGGTTTTAATAAAACAAGACCATTATTTTGGAAGAGACAGCCTGTACGGAACAAAACAAGGAGATTATCCTGATAATGCAGAACGGTTTGGATATTTTGCCCTTGCAGTGCTTAAGGCAATCGACATTATGGGAATAAATATAGATATTCTCCACTTAAATGATTGGCAAACAGGACTTATTCCTCTATTTATTAAAGATAAACGCCTCAATATAAAAACGCTGTTTACCATTCACAACCTGGGGTACCAGGGTAATTTTCCACCAGGCATTCTTGACCTGCTTCATATTGATAGAAAATACTTCCGTCCTGAAAAAATCGAATTCTACAATAATGTAAGCTTTCTTAAATCAGGAATTGTCTACTCAGATTTTATCAGCACTGTAAGCCCGACATACGCAAAAGAAATTCGTACAAAAGAGTACGGAGTCGGGATGGATGGCATATTAAATGCAAGAAAAAATTGTCTAATAGGCGTCTTGAACGGAATTGATTACTCTATGTGGAATCCAGAAACAGATAAATTAATTTACAAAAACTATTCAACCAACACAGTCAAAGACAAAGAAGAAAATAAAGTAAAATTAGGCGAAGAATTTAGCTTTGACGTAAACGGCAAACCGCTCTACGGCCTGGTCGGTAGACTTGCAGGGCAAAAAGGAATAGACATACTGGTGGATGCGCTGAATAGTTTTCTTAACGAAGATATAAGAGTAATTATACTCGGCACCGGGGAAAAAGCATTGGAAGATGCTTTGATTGACTTACAAAAACAGTACCCAGATAAGCTTAAGGCACTAATCAAATTTGATGAAGTAACTGCTCACAAAATTTATGCAGCAAGTGATTTTTTTATGATGCCGTCACAATATGAGCCATGCGGATTGGGACAACTCATCTCCCTCAGATATGGCACACTTCCCATAGTACGAGAAACTGGCGGCCTCAAGGATACAGTAGATGATTATAATGAATATACTCGTTGCGGAAATGGCATATCGTTTAGTGAATATTGTTCAGATGATTTTCTTGAGGCGATGCAGAGAGCAAAAAAAATATACAGCGATGGAAAATTGTATAAACAACTACAACAAAATGCCATGCAATGCGATTTTTCCTGGAAACGATCTGCCGACATTTATATGAAATTATTTAAACGAATGCTTCAAAGTTAAATGAACATACACTTCGGCACATCAGGTTGGAGAAGTATTATAGCCAAAGATTTTACATTTGAAAACGTAGAAGTTGTGAGCTATGCAATAGCTCAACATCTTTTAGCTGAAGGCGGCAAATCTGTAGTAATAGGATACGACACAAGATTTTTATCAAATGAATTTGCAAAAACTTCTGCAAAAGTTCTTGCAGCATATGGAATAAAGAGTTACTTTTCTCTTACCGATATTCCAACCCCTGCTATAGCGCACCTCACTGTAACAAAAAAGACAGATGGCGCAATTAATATTACAGCCTCGCACAATGACCCATACTATAATGGGATTAAATTCTCTTCAAAATCTGGTGGGCCTGCCTTGCCTGAAGAAACAGAAGACATAGAAAAAAGAATAAATGAATTTTTAAAAAATAGAAAAACAATTAAAAAGATGTCTTTTGAAAAAGCAGTAGAAAAAAAAGCAATAATCCCTTTCAACGAAAATGAATATATAGATGCAATAAAAAAACTGATTGACTTCTCGCTAATAAAGAGAAAAAGACCAAAAATAATTTACGATCCTTTTTTTGCAACAGGTATCCGCTATCTACCAAAAATATTAAAAGAGTATACAGATTTTACGATGATCCACGGCAAAAGGGATGTACTGTTTGGTGGCTTGCACCCTGAACCTACAGGAGAAAACCTCGATCCTTTGATTAAAAAAGTTAAATCTTCTAAAGCTGATTTAGGTCTTGCAACAGACGGAGATGCTGACAGATTCGGAATTATAGACTTTGACGGGAGTTATATTTCTCCTAATATGGCACTCCCCATCATATACTACTACTTTCTCACTGAAAGAGGAATTAATGGCAACGCTGTGAGAACCGTTGCCACAACACACTTGATAGATAAAATTGCAGAGCATTTTGGATACCATACTAAAGAAACACCCGTAGGATTTAAATACATTGGAGATGCAATCATGAAAGGAGAAGCTGTATTCGGGGGAGAAGAAAGCGGTGGAGCATCAATGAAAGGATGGCTGGCTGATAAAGACGGAATTCTTGTAGATCTCCTAATCACGGAAATCTTTTCTCGAAGAAAAAAATCGATGAAAGAACTATTCAAAGAACTCACCAATAAATTTGGGGATACATACTCAAAGCGACTTGATTTTGAGTATAAAGGTGATAGAAAAATAATTGAAAGAAAATTAAAAAATACCGTAAAAACCTTTTCAAAAGAGATGTCCATCAAAAAGATTAACGAACTAGATGGGACAAAAATTATCTTAGCCGATAAAAGTTGGATTTTATTTAGATTCTCGGGAACAGAACCTAAGATACGGATATATGCAGAGTCCGGCAATGAAAAAAGATTTAAAACACTACTTGAAAAGGGGAAAGAAATAATCCAAAGAGCAACATTTTGATAACAAAGAGCTGTTTAATAATCGTTTTGAGATAGGCATATGTTCAAACGGGAGGAGAGAAGGAAATGAAATTTAACTACAGTAACATGCTGGAAGAAGCCATAGGCAAGCACGGACTGCCACTAAATAGCCTGCTAGAATCAAGAACCTCTCTAAATCAAATTAAAGAACGTATTCAAAAAAAAATAAATAAAGATTATTACCCGTTGCAGCTCCCGGAAGTAATGGCGTCACATCTTGATAAAATAAAAAAAACAGCAAAAAAAATTCAAGAAAATTATGAAAACTTCGTCATTGTGGGAATAGGGGGTTCTTCCCTTGGCAATGAATTGCTTCACTACGCAATAAACGGCATTTATTATAATGATTCCATATCTAGAAAAACGCCTCGCATATACTTTATGGACAATATTGATCCGGAATCTACAAAGACGCTGCTCACGATGCTAGACCTAAAAAAAACTATGTTCAATGTTATTACAAAATCAGGAAGTACTGCAGAAACGATGCAGAATTTGCTATCAATTACGGATGCTTTAAAAAAGGAAAATCTTGATTTGAAAAAACACCTCATATTCACTACTGGCCCTGAAAAGGGATTGCTTCGTAAATTATCGTATGAGCTCTCTGTCGAAACTTTTGCAATTCATCCTCTTGTTGGGGGAAGATACTCAGTACTTTCTGCCGTAGGGCTTTTATCTGCAGCTGTAGAAGGAATAAATATCGATGCTCTGCTGCGCGGTGCAGAGCTGGTTAAAAAAAATATAACAAAAGAGAGCAATCCTGTACGCTGCGCCGCACTCCTCCTCCCACTTATCCAATATAAGTTATATAAAGAAAGAGGAGTAAATATAAATACGCTATTTATTTATTCAGATGGATTAAGTCATTTGGGAACATGGTACAGACAACTTCTCTCCGAGAGCATTGGCAAACGATTTACGCGCAGTGAAAAACAAATATTTACAGGCATAACGCCAATAGGAGTACGAGGTGCAACCGATCAACATTCTATGCTCCAACTGTTTATGGAAGGCCCATTTGATAAATTTATTATATTTATTGCACCTGTTAAATACCGCAAAGACTTTAACCTGAAAGGAAATCTTATAAATGACGAGAATATTAATTATTTAAAAAACAAAAAAGCATCACAACTCATAAAAAGTGAATTTCTGGCAACACAAACAGCAATAAAAACATCAGGAAAACCTTCTGTTGCGATTGAAATTCCAGAAATAAATGAAGAAGAACTCGGCAAACTTATATACTTTGCTGAATACGAAGTCGTTGCCCTGGGAGAAATGCTAAATGTAGACCCAATTAACCAACCTGCAGTAGAGTTTGGAAAACAGCTTACATATGGTATTATGAAAAGGAAAGGATTTGAAGAAAAAAATGAAAAAATTATGGAATTTAAAAAAGTGTGCGAAAAGCATATAATTAAAATACCATAGTTGAGAAAGAAGGAATAATAAATGCATAAAATAAAAAATAAAATTTCGGTAATACTTATAGTTATGCTCTTGCTATTCGGAGGGTATTATTTAGGAATTAAATATCCACCATCACGCATAATAAATATTATGCGTACACAAGATGGATTCGAAAACTTGCTTGATGACCACTCCTTACTCAAAAGAACAACAGACATAATTGAAACCAATTTCTACAAATCAATAAAAGAAGAAGATTTAATAAAAGGCATGGTAGATTCATTGGGTGATCCATACAGTGTATTTTTTAATCCTGAACAAACAAAACAATTTCAGGAAGAAATACAGGGAAAATACACAGGCATAGGCATCGTAATCACTAAAAATGAAGATTTAGCCCTTCCGGAAATTGTTACTGTATTCCCCAATTCTCCTGCAGAAGAAGCAGGGCTTCAAAAAGGAGATATTATAGTTGGCGCTGATGGCGCACAGCTGGCAGGATTATCTCTTGAAGAAGTAGCCATGAAAGTAAAAGGGAAAAGTGGAACAAAAGTAGAATTAAAAATTAAAAGAAACGGCGAAACCATTATTGTTACAGTAAAAAGGGCAGAGATCCATATCCCTCTTATTGAGGTAAATTACTTAAGTGACGGAAAAATCGGATATCTAAAAATTAATATGTTTTCTGAAGGAGTAGGAAAACAAGTTGCAAACGCAGTTAAAGAGATGAATGAAAACAACGTAAAAGGTATTATACTTGATTTAAGAGACAATCCTGGAGGGCTTCTCTATGAATGCGAAAGAGTAGCCGGCCAATTTATTCCTTCCGGAGTGTTGCTCTGGACAAAAGATAGAGAAGGCACAATGACCCCTCTAAAAATCTCAGGCCATGCCCCTACAGTGCCTATAGTCGTACTTGTAAATAAGGGAACGGCAAGTGCAGCAGAAATACTTGCTGGGGCCATAAAAGATTATAAGACTGGAATAATAATAGGCGAAACTACATTCGGTAAAGGAGTAATACAAAAAATATTTTCACTACCAGGAGAATATACGCTTAAAATTACAGTGCAAGAATATCTTACACCAGATAAAAAAGAAATAAATAAAAAAGGAGTAGAACCCGACATTCAATTAGAAGAAACCGAAGAACCATTAGATAAAGCTTTGGAGTTATTGGAGGAAGAATGATCATTGTAATATCAGGACCATCTGGAGTAGGCAAAGGAACTGTCGTGCAAAAACTGATGGAAAAAAATTCACGTTTTGTGCGGTCCATTTCTTGTACAACAAGAAAGCCTAGAGAAGGAGAAAAAACCGGAAGGGATTACCATTTTATAAATGAAGATAAATTTTTTGAGCTTATACAAAACAATGATCTAGCAGAATTTGCTTTTGTTCATGGATACTACTATGGAACCCCATTAAAAAACCTTACACAAGAAAAAACGGATGTGATTTTGCAGATTGATGTACAGGGAGCAAAAAAAATTAAGAACCGATTCCCAGAGGCATTGCTAATTTTTTTACTCCCACCCAATATGGAAATTCTTACCAATCGTCTTACCGGAAGAGGAACTGAAACAGAAGAGGAGCAGGAAAGACGGTTAAAAAGAGCAAAAGAAGAGATAGAAGAACGTACATTTTATGACTACATTACAGTAAATGACGACATTGAAAGAGTAGTTAACGAAATTGAAAAAATCATAGAGAAAGAACGTAAGTTACACCGCTAAAATAAAACTACTTATTCTTAATAATTGTTTTGAGTTTATCTAAAGTTTCTTTAATCCTATTTTTTAAAGGATCTTTCCCTTTTGTGGTCACATCATCTTTATTCTCAAAAATTGCATACGGCACTTTCATTCCCTTGCATTCAATAAATTCTGAATTTCCGCTGCTAAACTCTTCCCAATCAACTTCTTTATAAAGTCTTGTTAGTTTTTCATCGCTTAAAGAGTGGTGGAGAATGCTATCGGGACGCAATGGATCAAACCGCATTTTATTCTTTCTTAAAGATTCTTCAAATGGAACATTAACATATATAATAGCGCCATACTCAAGGAGTTCTTCCGAAACATGCTGAAATGCCTCTTTATAGCCACCATGTTCTTTGCCCCTGGAAAACTCTACAATTGTAGTATAGTCCTTCATGTAATCAGAAATATCCCGAATTCGTTTTTTATACTCTAAAGAAATTCTTTCGATAAGGAGATGCCAAAAATATTGATGTTTAAAATATCCGTCTATAGTAGTATGAAGCCTTTGCTTATGAAATTTGTTTGCGAGGATGTCATCCTCCTCGTACCAAGTCCAAAGCAAGGGAAAATCATCAATCACATCAATTTTCCCCATATAAAACTGTTCTTTTCTTTTCGCATCTGGAAGTTTTAAAAGAAAATCAATAATTTCTGATTTCCCAGCTGCCGGACGCCCTAATAAAAAAATCACGTCAAACTTATCCATTGTTATTGCTCCATCATAATTAAATTCCTACAGTATAGATCTTTCAAGTACAGACTAGGGAGTATAATAGATAGTAATTTCACGCGTATCGCCATTCCATTGCACAGTACTTCCAAAAGTTTCAGTGATGAACCGAATTGGTACCATTGTTCTGCCAGGAGGAATAATGAGCGGTGCAACATCAATTTCCACTTCTTTTAAATTTACACGAAGAGTTTTGCGATCAATCCACATTTCAATGAGTAGGGAAGGGTGGTGCGTAGTTGCACTCTTCTTAATAGTAACTTTTCTTTCAGTACCATCCCATTCGACCTCTGCGCCAAATGTTTCTGAAATAAAACGGATAGGGACAAGTGTCCTACTTGCCTCTTTCACAATAAAAGGAGTCACATCAAGATCTACTCTTTTCTCATTGACATACGCAATTGGAGAATCTATTTTCAACTTTATATTAATAGCGGGAGCCTGGATAACTTCAAAGGAAATGTAAACCGTTTTATTTCCACCGTTAGAATTAATGCTTACTGACTGCTTAAAACTACCAATGGAAAGAGCAGAAGTATCAATCGAAAAATGTAATTTGCCTGCAGCTGTAAACGAATTAGTATCAAACTTTATGAAGTATGGCCCGCTAACTGTTCCCTTGAGAATGCCTCCTCCAAGATTTACAAGAAAAATGTCTTTCTCGCCACTACTCCCTTGTGGAATACTTCCAGCATCAATCTGCTCACTGCACTGCAGATATGGCCGGGTTGTGTCAAAATAGAAAAGATTACCATCTACATCTCCTATAAAAAGAGCATTGCTTGTGGAATCAAAAAATAGTGCATCAGGATTCGATACCACGCTGCCACCCACTTTATAAAAATTGCTGCCGTCAATCGACCCAAATAGTCCAAAATTTGAAAAAGCTACAAAAATTCTATTATCTGTCTTTGCCACATAAGAAACATAAGGAGATCCCCCAATAAACTGAATTTTCTGGAAATTATTATTCTCTATATTACCCTTAAAAAATCCCTCTGTTGTACCAACAAAAATGTAATTCCCAAGATAACTAAGAGAAGTGATTGAAGAAGTGATTGGATAGTCTGGCAACGCGTTCTTCCAGTCACATTCATTTCCTACAGTACTAGAATAAAACAACCCAAATTGCTTGGTTCCAAGAAAATATTTTTCTGAAGATGTTTTAACAAAAGAGGTAGTTTCGATGGTAGGAAGGCCATTGTTTCGTTTAACCCAGGTTTGTCCACTATCGCTGCTTATATAAAAACCCGAACAAAGTGATGTGACATAAATTAAATCTTCATCACTTGATACGGAAGAAATAGTAGGGCAATCCAATTTGTTCATCAGTGACTCCCAGTGTTTGCCCAAATCGTATGAAATATATGCTCCTGCATTCCTTGTGCCTAAAAAGATATTTCCATCAAAAAAAGTAACTCCGGTGATGTGTAAATCAGACAAACCAGTATCACGTTCAGAAAAACGGCTCCCTGAGTCAGTAGATACAAAAAAACCATTTAATGTGCCAACAAGTATCAAAGAACCATCAGCATGGATAGAAGTAATTTGGTAAGGAAGCGAGTTTAGCAATCGGAGAGAATCGCTTTCTCCATGTGCCGCAGGGACTATACTGAACAATATTATAAATATAACAAAAAAAATAAAGATTTTCTTCATAGCGTCCTCCAACTCTTTTTGAATAATTATAGTATAAAGAATGGTTTAATAAAATGCCTCATAAATATTATCGCTAATTTACTGAAAACTAGCACATCTGTCCTTAAACTCACAGGTAGAACATGCACTGCCTGGTTTTGGAGAAAATTCATTGCATTGTATCGCTTTTCCAACTTGTAGAATTTTCTGCTTCCCCTCTTCCGCCATTTCATCTGAGATATTAAATTCCACTTTTTTGTTAAAACGCACAAAATACATGAAAACAGAGTTTATTTTATTTAGGCCCAAAGATTCCTTTGCTCCTAAGTAATAAATAATTGGCTGTAAGAGATTTATTTTTTTAAAAAAATATGGCAAGATTTTGTTTGTTTTATAATCAATAATACTGTAACCATCATTTCCTTGATCTATTCGATCTATTCTGCCAATTATCCTGAACCCATTCAATTCAAAAGAGAAACTCTTTTCGACCAGATATGCTGGTTGAAATCCAAATATCGTTTCCCTGTAAAATTTTGTGAGAAGTTGTACTGCTTCATCTTTTGCCTTTTTTTCCTGATATTCAGTATTATATCCAGCAGAAATCCAGTGTTCGTTCAGTAAGCCTAATAAATAATTTAAAGAAGGGGTTTTAGCTGTTATAAAATTTTCTTCAGGCTGGTAAAAAAGCTCAAGTACTTTATGAATCGAATTACCAAAACTAAAGTAGCTGCGCGCCGCAGTAGGTAATTCATCAACATAGATAAATTTATAACGGAGAGGACAGTTATCGTATATAGTTATTCTTGAATAACTTAAATGGAATTCTGAATTTTTTTCCATAACTCTAAAATTCGGGACTCCATCTGGGAAAAATCCCCACTATTATCAATTACCACGTCGGCCTTCTTAATCTTCTCAGAAATGGACATTTGCGACTCTATCCTCCTTAATGCCTCTCCCCTTCCAATATTTTCTCTTTTCATTAATCTTTCCAGCTGCAACTTTTTTGGGATATAGACAACCCAGACAGTATCAACAATCTTATCCCAGTTCGCTTCAAACAGAATTGCTGCATCAACAACAAGAACCTTTACTCCTGATGCTCGCTTTTCTTCTATTATTTTCTTTACAACTTCAGTCATCACGGGTATCATAATCTTGTTAAGCTTGCTCAATTTCTCTTTATCTGAAAAGACAATACTCCCCAATTTTTTTCTGTTCACATGACCATTTGAAACAACTTCTTTTCCAAAAACATCTTCCATTTTGTCTATAATGTCATTAATATTTTGAGATTGAATTTTCTTGGCAAGCTGGTCTACATCAATAACGTCAGCCCCTAATTTCTTTAAGAATTTGGATACAGCACTCTTCCCAGATGCAATATTGCCTGTAAGTCCAATTATAATCATCCTTTTGCCTCTCTCAGATTGTTACCATACGTAATATTCACTTCTAACGGTACAGAAAGGGAACAAGCAGACTCCATTTCTTCTTTTACAATCTGTTTCACTTTCTCAATTCGCTCGCTCGCTACTTCGAGAACTAATTCATCATGAATTTGCAGTAAAATATGGTCTCCACTATCTTTTATTTTATTAAACACCTTTACCATTGCAATTTTTATGATATCAGCAGCACTCCCCTGAATAGGAGTATTTATAGCAAATCTCCTTGCCTCGTCCGTTGCTCTGCCGAAGCCA
>DBOM01000027.1:23548-39091 GCA_002299965.1 Caldiserica bacterium UBA646
GATTTTATCGCACTTTCCACAAGCCCATCTAAAAATTCCTGGACAGTTGGGAACCTGGCAAAATATCTGTCAATGTATTCTTTTGCTTCATTAGCAGAACAACCTAACTGCTTTGCAGCACCATAAGGAGACATTCCATATACAATTCCAAAATTAAGAATTTTAGCGCTTCTCCTCATTTCTTTTGTAACTTCCTCATCTTTTACGTTAAATACAAAGGATGCAGTGCGTGTATGAATATCAACACCGTTCATAAATGCATCAATAAGATTTTTATCTTTAGATAGATGAGCGAGTATTCTTAGCTCAATTTGCGAATAGTCTGCGCTAAGCAAAAAATGCCCATCCGAAGCAACAAATCCGGCTCGTATCTTTTCGCCCCAGTCACTCCTTATAGGTATGTTTTGTAAATTTGGTTTTGAACTCCTCAACCTTCCCGTAATTGTACCCAGCTGATGAAATGTCGTATGCAATCGAAAATCCTCTTTAGACACAAGTTTTGGTAAAGCCACAATGTATCCAGAATACAATTTAGAAAGGCTTCTATACTCTAGTACAAGTGGAATTATAGGATGCTCCAAAATAAGATCTGCTAATACTGCACTGCTTGTTGAATATCCTGTTTTTCCCATCTTTGATGGTCTTAATCCTAAATTATCAAAAAGTACAGCTGCAAGTTGTTTTGAAGAGTTAATATTGAAAGAAATACCGGAAAGATCATATATTTTATTTTCCAATACCTCAAGCTCTTTTTCAACTTCACTTTTTAAATTCTCAAAATATTTCACATCGATTTTTATACCAGTAATTTCCATGTCAGCCAATATCTCTGACAGTGGTTTTTCTACGTTATTGTAAAGTGCCATAAGACCATGTTCTTCTAACTCCTTATCTTCAATATATGAAAGCTGCAAAAGTTGTTTGGCATGTTCAGACAAAGAATCTCCTCCGTAGAACGCAGAAAATGCATCGCATAACTCTTTGATGGAGTAATTTCTTATATCCGGATTAAGAAGATGTCCTGCAAGTGCCAAATCAAGATGAATATTTGATAGTTTAATTCCATAATGACGTGCTACTTTGCAAAGTTCCTTTAAGTTAAGAATTTCTTTCTTTTTATCGTTTTCAAGCAGATCTTTTAAAATTTGTAGCGCCTTCGTGTTAGCAAAAAGTTCTTCCCCAATGCTAAATTCTTCCGCATTTTTCTCCGTAGCAAAAGCAAAATGCTGAACTTGTCCATTTCTTGCCTCAATATACAATCCTATTCGATCATCCGTTTCGATGTGCGCATTCTTATTATTTAAATTTATTCCAAGTTCATTTAAAAGGCTAGTAAATTCAAAGCGGCTTAAAATACTCTTTAGTTTTTCTTCGTCGAATCCACTCAACTTCATTTCATCAATATTAAAATCTATCGGCGCATCAAGCATCAGCGTGCACAACTCTTTTCCGCTAATTAGCCGGTCTTTATATTCTTCAATAAGATCGCCTTTCTTAATCTCTCCAGTATGCAATAACAACTCTTCGACACTTCCATACTCAGATAGAAGTTTTGCTGCCGTTTTTGGGCCTATACCCGGTAAACCAGGAATATTATCAGAAGGGTCCCCCGTTAAAGCCTTAAAATCTGGTATTTGTTCAGGATAAATGCCTAATATTTCTTTCAGCCGTTCTCTGTCAAATTCCTCAAGGGTCGTAACACCTTTCCGTGTAACCTTTATCTTAATCTTTTCTGATATAAGTTGCGTGAGATCCATGTCCCCCGAAATAACAACTGTTAAAAATTCATTTTTTTCAGCAGCTTTTGCTAGCGTTCCTATTATGTCATCCGCCTCATATCCATCCATTTCATATACATTAATATCCAATGCTTCAAGCAATTCATGTATTGTTGCAAACTGAGGAGACAACTCATCTGGCATGGGAGGACGCTGTGCCTTATACTCTTTATACTGTATATGCCTCTTTGTAGGAGCCCTCCTATCGAACGCAACAGCTAAATACTGAGGCTTTTCATCCTTTAAAATGCGCAAAAGCATTCTAATAAAACCATACAAGGCACCTGTAGGTTCATTGTTTTTTGTAACAAAATGAGGAAGAGCAAAAAAAGCTCTATACATAATACTGCTTCCATCTATTAGCACTAATTTTTTCATATGCGTCACCCTTTATTATATACTATATTAATACCCGTGGATTTCTCCAAATCTTAACTGAGTATTTTTTAACCTTTCTAATAGGTTTCGGGGAAAATATGCCACATCGACATAAAAAGGCAAATTATCGAATTTAAACTGTCTGCCCGCCAATAAAAAAGTTTTTCCTTCGTGTTCCATAATCACAGAATAGTTATCGCTTTCGCCTGGAACAAGCCTGAAAGTCATATCCCCAAAATGAATTTTGTCAGCATCTGAAACTGTATATACATGAGTTTTTCCAGTATTTAGAGTAATAAAAGCTTTCTGAAGATTACTTTCAACCTTTGGGAGAACAATACTTTTCACGGAAAATTGCTCTATAAGCTGAACACTACTAGATTCCTTTTGCTTAAACGGCGCATTAAAAACCATGAGATCAATTTTGTTTATTCCTCTCTCTTTCAATGCAAGCTGTATAGAATATAAATCTTTTTCCTCGCTCGTCAAATAGGTTGGAGAGCTTATATATACAACATCGTTACCAGATTGAATGATAAAACCATCTTCGCCGGAAAGTTGAAGTGGTGTAATGCAGAATCCTGGTCTTACAAAAATGGAAGCAGCCACTAATAAAATAAGTGGGATAAAAACAAGGTTTCTCCATCTCCTTTTTGTAGTATAAGAAAAAATAAAAAGAGAAATAACGACAAAGTATGCTACCACAAAATAGCCATTAAACTGTATATTTAATGATGCAAAAGGTATTTTTGAAAACATTTTTACCAGAAAAACAAGAATAGAAAAAAAGAAATTTGTTACAGGAGCAAAAAACAGTGCTAATCGAAAACTCAGTACAGTTAAAATAAGTTGTATCAAACTAATAGGCATAAGGAGATACAAAAATGGAATTACAATAAAATTTGCAATAATTGCAACAAGTGATACAGCATGAAAATAATAGGCAAAAAGAGGAAAAAGTAGGAGCTGAACAGAAAACGCTTCTGTAAGCATCTTAAAACCAAAATTTTGCGGAAGACGCTGATAAAAGAGCGGCGCAATAATTAAAATGGCAAAAATAGCAAGAAAGGATAACTGGAAACTCACCGAAAGAAGAGCAAATGGATTGACAAGAAGTATAATAAGTGCTGCGAAAGAAAGCGTATTAATCGGTATAAGTTCTTTCCCGGTCGCTTTAGCAAGCACACAAGCACCATACATAAAAAATGCACGGAGAGCAGAAACCCTGAACCCAACAAGAAAAAGAAAAAAAGTAAGTATCACAAACGAAAACTCATAAGCAAATGGAGTAAACAAAGTCAATGCTCTATAAGAAGTTTCACCCAGAATCCCGAAATGCAGCCCCGATATAGCGAAAAGGTGTGCAGTGCCTGTCTCTATAAATGGCAATTTTTCATCACTTGTCATCGATGAAATGCCGGGCACTGATGAAAGAAAGAGAAAAGCTTCTTCGCTTTTCATAGAGAGAAGTATTCTATCCTCTATCGTATTTCTAAGGGCAGTAAAAAAATCGAAAAAAGCAAAACTCCGGGTCACAGACACGTCTTCACCAAAGATTGTATAACTACATCCTGTAAATTTTTGAAAATTATCCTGTGAACTGTTTTTAGAAATAACTCCTTTCACAACCACAGTACTGAAAGGCGCAGGAGCTGTTTCTGCATAGACTCTTGCGCTGCCTGCAAATTTTTCTCCCTCTATAGACAGATGTGATATTTCAAAATTCTTTGTATAACCAGCTCCTTTAGAAAATTCTTTAACCTTTCCTGTAATTTGAATTTCCACATCGTATAGATGCTCTGGAATTTCAGGACTTCTAAAAGGAGTTACAGCTAGAGTCGTCGTGAAAATACCTAAGATAAAGAAAAGAACGATATAAATATAGTAACGCTTATCAACAATCAGCAAAAGAAATAATATAAACAAAAAAATAATACATAGAACAAAAAAATTTCTATTAAAAATAGAAAATAATGAAAAAATACCCGCAATCTCTCCAAATAAAGCAAATAACGCAGGCATTAAGGAATGACTATGAGGTCCTTTATGTTTTCAAATGTTACCTCGCCAATACCTGAAACATTCATAATATCTCTAATATCTCTAAACAAACCATAATCTTTCCTATACTGAACAATGGCATTAGATTTTACTTCTCCGATTCCAGGCAATGCCTCGAGTTCCTTAGCTGAGGCGGTGTTGATATTTATCTTTCCGTTACTGTTTGTACCTACAGTGCTAGTCGAATTGCCTGGATCGTTTGAATCTGATAAAAATACTTGTTTAGTCGGTACAATAATTTCTTCTCCATCTTTAACTTTCCTTGCGAGGTTTATCGCGACAAGATCTGCCTCTTCGGTGGGACCACCAGCTTTTTCTATTGCATCTTTTACGATACTGTTTATAGGAAGTTCGTATACATCGGGTTTATTAACTGCACCTACTACATAGCTGGTAATATAGATAGGTTCTTCCGAATTTTCAATTACTACTTGCTCAGAAGGCACTACTTTCGTCTCTGCAAGGTTTTTTCCCATAATCATGCCTATCCCTAACATAACCGCACTCACCAAAACAACTACGCTAATCCATTGCTTTAAAGATAAGTCCTTCATCGTACCTCCTAATTCATATATCTCCCTACATTAATTCTTATACCAGTCAAGTGCCTATTTTCAATGCCCTTTATTTATTTAAGTTAGAAAATTTCTTGAATATAGATTTTCCTGCATATATTGCCGCACACCCTAAGTCCTCTTCTATACGTAAAAGTTGATTATATTTTTCTACCCTTTCAATTCTACATGGTGCACCACTTTTTAACTGACCTGCATTCATGCCAACAACAAAATCAGCGATAAAAGAATCGGCAGTTTCTCCGGATCTATGTGAAACAACTGAAGTAAACCCTGCACTCTCGCCCAGCTTAATTGCCTGCATTGTCTCGGTAATAGTCCCTATTTGGTTAAGTTTTATCAAAACAGAATTAGAGGCCTGTAATTCTATCCCTCGCTGCAATCTTTTAGGGTTAGTAACATAGATATCATCTCCCACAAGCTGAATTTTTTTACCCAACTGCTTTTCTAACTCTACCCAACCGCTCCAGTCTTCCTCTTCAAGGCCATCTTCTATAGAGATAAGTGGATAACTATCCGATAAATATGCATAATAATCAATCATCCTTTTTGCCGTCCATTTCTTTCCTTCGTACATATATTTGCCTTTCAAGTAAAAAGAGGAAGCAGCGACATCCAACCCTAAGTAAACATCTTCCCCTGGTTTATATCCTGCCTCTTCAATGGCTCTCACAATAAATTTTATTGCCTCCTCGCCATTTTTTAAATGTGGAGCAAATCCCCCTTCATCTCCTACTCCTACGCTGTAGTTACTTTTTTTCAAGATATTTTTTAGGGTATGATACACTTCTGAACCACATCGAAGTGCCTCTCTGAAACTGGAAACGCCAGCAGGTAAAATCAAAAACTCTTGTATATCCAACCCGGAATCGGCATGTTTTCCTCCATTTAAAATATTAAATTGTGGAACAGGGAGAAGAGTTCCGTTGATTCCACCAATATATCTGTACAGTGGAACCTCATATTCATTTGCTGTTGCTCTAGCAACTGCCATTGAAACACTAAGTATTGCATTTGCCCCAAGTCTTGCTTTATTCTCTGTGCCATCAAGCTCTATCATTGCTTTATCAATGCCTGCTTGATTTTCTGAAAACATTCCGGTTACTTCTGTAGCAATTAAGCCATTCACATTTTCTACCGCTTCCAATACTCCTTTGCCCTTAAATCGTCTAGGCCCCCCGTCTCGTAATTCCACAGCTTCATACATTCCGGTCGAAGCACCAGACGGTACTGCTGCTCGTCCTGAAGCCCCACTTTCAAGCAACACTTCTGCTTCTACAGTGGGATTTCCTCTTGAATCTAAAATTTCTCTTGCAAAAATAGAAACAATTTCACTCATTTCCCCCTCCTTAATATTTATATTTCTTTGCGATCCTTTATTGCCATTGATAATGTCACAGAATCAACAAAATCAATTTCTGTGCCTTTCGGAAGGCCAGTAGCAATACGTGTAATTTTAATGTCATAAGGTTTCAAAAGTCTCTGAATATAAAGTGCCGTAATATCTCCATTAAAATTAGGATTTGTTGCGATAATAATTTCTTTGACATCTTCTTCGCTAACACGTTTAACAAGCTCTTTCATTTTCAAATTTTCCGGGGAAATATGGTTCATCGGATCAATTCTGCCATGAAGAACATGGAAAACTCCATCATAATATTTCCCTTTTTCAATAGCAAACAAATCTCTAACTTCTTCTACAACACAAATGATAGAATGGTTTCTTTTAGAATCAGTACACACATTGCATCTTTCCTTATCTGTAATATTAAAACATACAGGACATAGATGCATGTTCTCCTTTGCCTTTTGAATTATATTTACAAATTTCTCGACTTCACTCTCGTTCTTGCTAAGAATACATAGAGATATTCTTTCGGCACTCTTTGGCCCTATACCAGGAAGCGAAGAAATTTCTCTAATAAGCTCCTCAATTCTATCAGGAAAATCGCTCATTTAAGTAACTTAGTTTGGAAAACCTGGCATGCTTCCAGGCATCCCAAGTGCGGCTAATTTCTCCTGAGAAATCTTCTTTGCTTTTCCTTGCGCTTCTTTTACTGCAGCAACAATCATGTCTTCAAGTATTTCCTTATCATCTCTAACGATTACCTCTTCAGAAATATCTATAGAAACAATATCCAATTTACCCGAAACAACTGCTTTCACAACTCCTCCGCCTGCAACACCGGTTACTCTGATTTCTTCCAGTTCTTTATTAATTTCTTCCATCTTTCTTTGTAATTCTTGGGCTTTCTTCATTAATTCATTCATGTTTCTCATTATGTTTAGCCTCCTCAACTTGCGTTACATCCGTAACAACTCCATCAAACTCTTCTTTTATCAGTTTTACTTCCTCAATATCTTCTGCTTTTTTTATCTCTTCCTCTTTATCAAACATCTTTTCCTCTTCAGGGGAAACAAAAGAAACTCTAAACTTTTTCACCAAAACTTTTTCCAATACTCTTTTTAATATGTCAATATTGCCCTGCTTATTAAGCATCTCAATATAAAACTTTTTCTCCGGAATAAGCATAAGTAAGTCATCCTTAAGTTCAGCAGGCACTACTCTCGTAAGCATTGCGGCTAAAGGTGAACTCTCTTTCTTTGCCTCTCTTACTATTTCCTCCCAGTGCGACCTGACAACACCCAGTGTATCAGATCCCTCTATTGGTAGCTTTTCTTCTGGCTTGCTTTTTTCTTCCACCTCAGGCTTTTCATCAATTATGAGCTTTTCCTCTTCAGCACTCTCGCTCATCACAGCAGTTTCTTCTTCAATGCAGGAAAGTGCAGAAAGTTGAATAGGAAAAAATGGATCAGGAAAAAATTTTAAATCATTTAATGCGTTGGCAAAAATAAAAGAAATTTTCACAAGTTTTTTCTCAGAAGTATGCCTTACCTGTTCCTTCATTGCCTTTAAAACCTCTTGATCTCTCCTGCCAGTTAAATGTTCAAATCCAAGAATTTTACCGGTAATAAGATCCTGAAGATACATGAGAAATTCATTGATAAATACCTTGCCATCTTTACCGCTATCGCCTATCGAAGAGATAATTTGCAATACACCTCCGGAATCATTGTTAATAATGCTGTATAAAAGATTTTTTAACACATCTTCCTCTGGAATTCCTATAAGCGATCGGACATTATCTTCACTAATCTCATCAAACATTGTTATAGATTGATCAAGAAAACTCAAAGCGTTTCGTAATGAGCCAGATGAAAAGCGAGCAATAAGCATTGCACCGCCATCTGTAACCTTTGCCTTCTCTAACTCTGCCACTTCCTTTATTTTTCTCACAAGCCCTTCTATTGAAATCGGCTTAAAATAAAAGCGTTCGCATCGCGAGAGAATCGTTGCTGGAAGCTTTTCAGGTACCGTTGTAGCAAGAATAAAAACCACGTTCTCTGGCGGTTCTTCTAATGTTTTTAGCAACGCATTAAATGCGAACGAAGTAAGCATATGTACTTCATCGATGATATAAACCTTATACTTTGAGGAAACAGAAACATACTTTACTTTCTCTCTTAAATCTCTTATTTCTTCGATGCCTCTATTTGAAGCCGCATCAATTTCAATAACATCCAAATTAGTGCCATTGGTAATAGTAAGGCATTTCTGGCATTGCATACAAGGAACTGGGGTAGGCCCATTTTCACAATTTAAACCCTTTGCAAAGATTCTCGCAAGAGAGGTTTTACCGCTTCCCTTTGGCCCTGCAAAAAGATATGCATGCCCTACTTTCTTCTGCCTCAATGCCTCTTGCAGAATTTTTACAACTGTCTTCTGCTCAACCATTTCCTCAAATATCTGAGGTCTATACTTCCGATAAAGGGCTAAATATTTCATATTTTTATTATAATTAAATTCATAAAAAACTCAATTTAAAAATATGTTCAGGGCGTTTATTTGCCATTATTTTTACCCATATAAATAACTTGAGTGGGATATGCAAAGCTGATACCTCTTTTTCCAAATTCCTCAATAATTTTAAGATTGAATTCGTTCTGAATATTTACGTATTTTAAATAATCCCTATCAGAGACGTAGTACACTACTTCAAAATTGAGACTAAAATCGCCGAAAGAAATGAAAGGCGCTCTATCAAAGGTAGCATTTTCAATTTCGTCTATAATGGATTTTATTATAATTGGAATTTCTTTAAGCAGCACAAGTGGCGTTTCATAGACTACTCCTATGCGGAAAACTACTCTTCTTTGTGTCATTCTTCGATAATTTCGAACACTTGTCCCAATAAGATCTGCATTTGAAACAATAATTTCTTCTCCGCTTAAACTTTTAACTCGTGTTGATTTTAACCCTATTCGATCAACAGTCCCAGAAAAATCGCTGAATGCTATAAAATCGCCTTCCTCAAAAGGTTTGTCAAGAACAATTGTAAAATAACTAAAAAGATCACCCAACACTGTTTGAGCAGCAAGAGCTACTGCAATACCTCCAATGCCGAGACCAGTAAGCAGGGTAGATATATTGATGTTTAAATTGTTTAAGAGTAGTAAAAAACCAAAAACATACACTATGAATTTGGCAAATTTCGATATTCCTTTTACTGACCGGGCCGTTACGCTGATATCTTCTTTTCTTATATATTGTTCGGCCACCAAATCTATTACCTTTAAAAGAATATACACCACATACAATACAACAATCACCTTTAATGAAGTAAGACAAAGAACTTTCATACTATCACTCAAAGTAAGCGCAAAAATACTTGCATACAAAACTACTATATAAAACATAGGAATAGATTTTCTAAAGAAAATTATGATCAAATCATCCAGAATGCTTTTTGTAGCTTTCGCTTTCGCCTCCAATCTTCGAAGTACAAACCTATCAACTATTTTTATCACAAGCACGGCTATTAGAAAAACCAATAAAACCGAAAAATATCTTGCAATGGTATTATTATGAAATGTAAGCTGCAGAAATGTTTTTACCTGTTCCATATAAATTATTCCCTCCTTTGATTATTTTTGCTCAAAATCCGAACTCAACTTACATTATGAATAAATTCTCCTTAAAGTCAACTTGTCAGAATAAAAATTTTTATTGTTTTGAAATACATTTCACTCTTGACTCTGACACTATATTATCATACTATAGATAAAAGGTCTAGGAGGATATCATGTTGGCTAAAAAATCATTTGCAAGCGATAATAACGCGCCTGTCCACCCGCGTATCTTAAAAGCAATAAGAAATGCGAATCAAGGAGATTATATTGCCTATGGAGACGATCCTTACACTGAAAAAGCTGTAGAAAAATTCAAAGAGCATTTCGGAAAAAATATCGATGTATATTTCATGCTTACAGGTACTGGAGCGAATGTACTTGGATTAAAAACCGTTACTGACTCGTTCAATTCCATCATTACAGCAGAAACAGCACATATAAACATAGATGAGTGCGGAGCCCCTGAGAAATTCACGGGATGCAAGCTCATTACCATTCCAACCGCAAACGGGAAAATCACAGTAGCTGAAATAAAAAAGCTTATGCACGGAATAGGCGATGCTCACCATTCGCAACCAAGGGTTGTGTCAATTACTCAAAGCACCGAAATGGGCACTGTATATAAGAAAAAAGAGATCGAAGAGGTAGCAAACTTTGCCCATAAAAACAGTATGATTCTTCATATGGATGGCGCAAGAATTGCAAATGCAGCAGCTTCATTAAGCATGGGTTTTAAAAAGCTTACAACAGACACAGGCGTGGACATCCTTTCCTTTGGTGGCACCAAAAACGGCATGATGCTCGGTGAAGCAGTTATCTTCTTTAATAAAGAAATATCAGAAAATTTTAAATTCATAAGAAAACAAGGGGCACAACTTTTCTCGAAAATGCGCTATATCTCTGCACAATTTATAGAATACTTATCCAATGACCTCTGGCTAGAGAATGCAACTCATGCAAATGAGATGGCAAAGATTTTAGAAAAAGAAATAAGAAAAATAGATAAAATAAAAATCACCCAACCAGTTGAAGCAAATGGAATTTTCGCCATTGTACCTAAAAAATATATTCCCAGTTTACAAAAAAAATCCTTTTTCTACATATGGAATGAAGAAAAAGGAGAAGTAAGATGGATGACTTCTTTTAATACAACCAGAGCAGATGTACACGACTTTGTAGAAAGCATAAAAGAAGTATTGAGAAAGTAGTCAAGAAAAATCTCTAAAAAAATTTACTTTAAAAATAGATACTAAAAAAACAGAAAGAAGAATGAGAGATGAAAAAAAGTAATATCGGTTTCGTGTTTCTTATACTTATAACTATCTTTTTAACTGCAGACCAAGCGGCACTAATTCCTAACTACCTTCTGATTGAAAAAGAATTTGGGATAACACATGCTCAAATGGGAATTGTCAGTTCGGTTTTTATCATAATTGGAGCACTGGCAACTCTACTATGGGGATATTTAACAGATAAATATTCACGAAAAAAGCTCCTTATAATAGGAACTTTAATGGGAGAGATTCCTTGTTTTCTAACTGCATTTGTAAATAATTATGCTCAGCTATTCACCATAAGAGCGGCAACAGGTTTGGGGATTGGCATGATACTGCCAGTGTCTTTGTCTCTGCTTGGCGATTACTTTCCTTCTAAAGAAAGAGGAAAGGGAAACGGGTGGCTCCTATTTGCAACCGGGGTTGGATATCTATTTGGAGCAGGTATAGCCGGGATCATTGGACCAAGATTCAATTGGAGATACACCTTTATTATTGTCGCCATACCAAATCTCTTCTTACTTCCTTTGTTCTACCGTTTTGTAAAAGAACCAAAAAGAGGAGAAGGGGAAGCAGAAGTTAAAGAGCTATTAAAATCGGGAGTCATCTACAACTATACGGCAAAATTGTCTGATTTTAAGAAAGCTATAACCATAAAAACGAATCTATTTTTGAATCTCCAGAGTTTCTTTGGATGCTTGCCATTTGGGATACTTTCGAGCTGGGTTATAACATTTTTTGCTCAGGAAAAAGGATTTTCCATTCCTCTGGCTACTGCGCTTATGATGAGCTTTATTGGGATAAGAGTGGTTGGAAATGTTATGGGAGGATATTTAGGCGATTATTTGTGCAAAAAAAGAATTGCATACCGTACAATACTCTGTATATTTTCAATCTTCTTAGGTATACCGTTCATTATTGGTGCTATAAAATATCAAACTCCCTCTCCCCCCGTTTTTTACCAGATTCTGCCGCTCTTTTTTATTGGAAGTCTTGGAGCAGTTATTCCATCTATAGCCGGCCCTAATGCCAGAGCTATTCTTTTAGATACAAATGTGCCTGAAAATCGCGGAACAATTTTTTCCGTTGCCAATCTCACAGATATCATAGGGGGAGGTATTGGTCCTCTCGTTGGAGGAATTCTCGCTGATAAGTATGGCCTTTCCTCCACACTTATTATCGCTACACTTTTCTGGATACCATGTGCTATACTTTGGATTCCACTGCTAAGAACCGTTCCCTTAGATATGGACACCGTAAAGAAAAAAATGAAAGAGCGTTCAAATCTCCTTAGATTGTAAAGATCTTTTTATAGTTGCCTCACAAGAAAAATTCCCTGGTAATCTCAGTTTTTTGTATATCTTTAAATTTTAAGTTAGGCAAGTTGTTAAGACAGAGTGCGCGATAAAGAAAGATAAACTGCTATAAAAATAAAAGATGAGTTTTATTTCTAAAAATTCTTCCAAACCAAATATTCAGGAATATTATACTAGCACTAACAACTGCAACAATAGCCCCCCAGAATAATGCAAAATCAGCAAAAAAAGATACAGGGAACATCCGTATTAATACTGCATTTTCGGGAAGAAGCCAAAAATCATTTCTAAAAAGAATCTTATGAAACAGCGTAAAAGTAAAATCAAAATTCACGACAATCGCAGTGCTAATAAATAAAACAAAAATTAAAGTGCCAACTGCAGCACGTTGGAAAAGAACTCTTCTATCTCTTAATAATAAAATAAGAATAAAACTAACAATAAACAAAGCGAATAAAATGAACAACGCCATTTGCATAACATTTTTTACATCATACATATGGGTAATTTCTCGCTGGGAGAAAAAACCTTCAATAGTATTGCCCTCCATATCTGTTATATAAAGAGGTTTTTCACTGAAAAAATTATGAACAATTTGTCCCGCATAACTGGAGTATTGAGAATTAGAAAATCCTGAAAACAAAGCTATATTTTGTTTTTCAAACTCATAAGAATAAAAATATCTGTTAAACAAAAGAGAAAAAAAACTTCCAAGAATAATAACAATTGCAATTGAAACAATTCCTGCTAATTTTAAAAATTTCATTTGAGTATCTCCTTCAATAATACAATTGCACCGCGTTTGCTAAGGGGATTGTTTCTATTTCCACACTTTGGAGAAAAAATGCAGGAAGGGCACCCTGTTTTGCAAGAACAAGTTGAAACTGTCTTATATGCAGCAGTAAACAGTTCTTCGGCACGTTCAAAACCTTTTTCAGCAAGACCAACGCCTCCCTCTGCTCCATCATACACAAATATAGTTGATTTGCCAGTATCTGGATGAAGAGGATGTGAAACTCCGCCAACATCATTTCTATCGCACATCACAACAATCGGCATCATTGCAACAAGTAAATGCTCAACAGCATGTATAGTGCCTAAAATTTCTTCTTCCGTCTCTTTGATAAGCTTTTCAAGTGACAAATTTAGTGTAAACCAAAATGCTTTTGTAGTAAAAGTCATTACAGGAAGTTTTAGTTCTTCTTCGCCTATCTTTTTATCCGTCCCGTATTGCTTTTTCATAAAACCAATTGTCGTTTCACTAACCAAAACATCGCCAAAATACATATCCAAACGGTGAAACTTTTCTTTCTTATCAACACCTTTTACATCTATTCTATGAATGGCAAGAGAATCTGTATAGTAATTTAAATTAGTTTTTGAAAGGAGTGCGTATTTGCCCTGTAAATTAAGTTCGCTCACAAAATATGGGTCAGCAAGATGAAAGTAAATTGCCCCCTTAAAAACTTCTTCAACAGCCCTTCGCATAGAAATTATCTCAAGCACTTCATTAGTTTCTTCGTTTTTGAGCACGATATCCTGCCCGTTACTGCCCCTGATACTCACCTTAGCAGCAGGGTAATCTCTCAAAGCATAGTAAAATTTATGTCCTCTTTGCTCTAAAACTTCTTGATGGGAGAGAGCGTTCAAGCTGTCATTCAAACTTCGCCCAAAATATTCAGTGTCAATAGTATCGTTAATCGGCATTTCATAAGAAGCACATTTAATATGAGGAGTAAGAATGTGAGGATTATCCGGGTTAATCGCAATACTTTCAAAGCTCTCTCTGAAAAGGTAATCCGGATCTTTAATAAAATATTGATCGAGTGGATTTACTCCTGCAATAAAAATTGTAATAGATGCACCGTTCCTTCCCGAACGCCCCGATTCCTGAAAAACACTAGAAATTGTCCCAGGATAACCAATAATAATGGTCGCATCAAGATCTCCGATGTCTATGCCTAGCTCAAGCGCATTTGTAGTAATAATGGTTTTAATTTCGCCGCTTCGCAATTTCTCTTCAATGTCATTTCGCAGTTCCTTCAAGTAACCCGCTCTGTATGACGAAACAAGACGCTTATCGGTAGCATTTATTTTGCTCAAAAGGTCTTTCGTTATCATTTCAACGCCTCGTCTTGACCGCGCAAAAACAATAGTTCTCAGATTGTTTTTTAAAAGTTCTTCCATAATCCAAACGGCTTCTTTGTAACTGCTCCTTTTTAAATTTGTTTTAGTGTCAATGCGAAGTGGATCAAAAATGATAAAGTATTTTTTAAAAGGAGTTACAGTTGAAAATCCTACCCTTCGTGCTCGCTCACCTACAAGCTTAAAAGCAAATTCTTCCGGATTTTGAAGCGTCGCAGATGATAAAATAAATTGAGGAAAACTTCCATAGTAATGAGAAATACGTCTCAATCTCCTCATTACTTCACTCATATGTGAGCCCAGAACTCCCCGATAATAATGGGCTTCATCAATTACAACAAATTTTAGTTGAGAAAAAAATTTGTCCCAATTTGTATGGTATGGCAAAATTCCAACATGAAGTAGATCAGGATTTGTAAGGAGAATGCGAGCTTTTTTCTTTAAAAAATTTCTTTCCGAAAAAGGTGTATCTCCATCGTAAGCCCCGAATATAATATCCTTACCAACAAGTACATCATCAATCTTTTTAAGCTGGTCATGCGCCAATGCTTTTGTAGGATAAATATAAAGAGCAGTGCTACTTTTATTTTTCAGAAGATGGTCTAGCACTGGTAGATTAAAGGACAGTGTTTTACCGGTTGCTGTACCAGTTGCAATGATAACATTTTCTCCATCTTTAATAGAATTTATTGTCTCAATCTGATGGGGGAAAAGCGATAATATATCCCGCTGTGAAAGATATTGCCGAAGAGTGCCATGCAAAAAACCTGGAACAGGAAGCAAATCAAAAGACTTGCCGGAAACTTCAAATATCCTCACAAATTGATTGTCGTAGTTCTTATTTTTCTTCAGTTCTTCAATAATATATTTAATCATATTTAAGAAAAATAGAGGGAAATGCTCCCTCTATTTTCCACTTCATCGCTGCTTTCTTCTTTCTTAGAGGGCAGAAGATCTCCTCTTCTACTTTTTCGTTTCCCGCTTTTTTGTTTTTTTCTTTTTTTTCGCTGTTTTACCAACATCTTTAGGTTTTTCTGGTGTCGTT
>DBOM01000011.1:0-2845 GCA_002299965.1 Caldiserica bacterium UBA646
AAAAAAATTACCAGAAGGGGAGGGGCTGATGAATGAAAAAATAGCCATAATTACTGACAGCACTTGTGACTTAACAAGTGATTTATTGAAGGGTAAAGATATTCATGTTGTTCCACTTAAAGTTATCTATTCTGACAGGGTTTATCACGACAAAATTGATATTACTCCGCAAGAAGTATACGATAGATTAAGTGAAGAGATACCAACTACTTCTATTCCGACTCCTCAAGAACTTAAAGAAAAACTATTAGAATTAAAAGAGAAAAAGTACACACATGGGATTGCAATTCACATTTCAAGCGGGTTAAGCGGGACGTGTAACGCAACAAGGTTAATGAGTAAGGAAGTTGAAGGACTGACCGTTGAAGTTGTGGATTCAAAAGCGCTTTCAATGGGGTTGGGCAGATTGGTACTTTACGCACATGACCTGGTAGAGAAAGGCTTGAAGTTTGATGAAATAGTGCAGAAAACGCGTGAAAAAGTTGATGATATAAAAGCATTTTTTGTTGTAGCCACGTTGAAATATTTGGTTAAAGGTGGGCGCATTGGCAAAGTAGAAGGCACAATAGGCGGATTGCTAAAAATAAAGCCAATAATTTCTATTAATGAAGATGGAGTGTATTACACATATGAGAAAGTGCGCGGAAGAAAAAAATCCCTTGAACGACTGTCTCAAATTGCTGTAAAAAAGATTAATGAAGGAGAATGTTTTCTGGACGTAATGCATGCTGATGCTGCGGATGAAGCCAGAGCATTATACGATGAATTAAGCAAGATGGATAATGTAAAGGAAGTATCTTTCGGAGAAATCGGGCCTGTTTTGGGTGTTCATGTTGGCCCCGGTCTGGTAGGCATTACAATAATGAAAATCTAAAACTGTACATTACGTTACACTGGTGCCTGGCACCAGTGTAACGTAGTTATGAACAATGTAGGTATTTGCTGATTAGTTTTTGAAGTTCTTTTTTATTGCCGTACAATTTTTTGCTTAAATTTTTGTCTTTGTAGTTTTTAAGCGTTTTTGCTATGTCGTCAATTATATTTTCAGGAAAAACTCCGTCTTTTTCATAAATCTTACGGTCTTTTAACAGGTTTTCAGCGGATTCCCAGCAGGAGTTAGGCAGGTGAGGCATTTTCTTTACAGATGCATTTCCTTTGTTTGAAGATGTACCGATGTAAAGTTTGTTGGCAAGTTTTAATGCATCTTTCATTTCCAGCCCGTGCCGTGCAGCTACCGCTAATCCTGCTAACAGCAGGTAAATATTAGCCGAGCCGTCAGGACAGCGGAATTCTACAGTTTGTTTGCTTTCATATTCCTTGAGTTTACTTTTTTCCAGAGGGTTTGCATCTTTAGCCATGTTTTTGACATTGAGCCACCCCAGAGGAACTCTTACCAATGCGGAACGGTTTCTCTCACCCCAGCAGATGTTTGTTGGCGCTTCCTGGCCAGGGACGAGTCTCAGGTAAGAGGTGGGCACAGTATTACCGAACGCAGTCAAAGAGGGAGACAGCGTTAAATATCCGGCAATAGCTTTTCGTGCTGTATCACTTAGATGGTTTTTGTCTACCATCATATTTTTACCTCTTGATGTCAGTCTCGTGTGGATATGAAGGCCGCTACCTGCATGTCCCAATGATACCTTTGGCGCAAAGCTGATTGTTACTCCGTGTTTGTATCCTATTACTCTTAACATCCATCGGGCAATAGCAATGTAATCAGCAGCATCTTCTATTGGCGCAGGGAGGAATTCAATCTCATGCTGTTCCATTGAGAAGTCTTTATTGTGAATGTTACCTACTTCAGAATGGCCGTACTTTATTTTTCCGCCTGCTTGAGTGATGGCTTGCATTGCTTCGTAACGTATTTTTTCCCATTTGATAAACGGATAAGATTCTTGATATCCTTTCTGGTCAGAAACAGGGTAAAGGGAGTCATTATCACATATGACATAATATTCTAACTCTCCCATTGCTTCAAGAGTCAAACCTGTATTATCTTTTAACGCTTGATGCGCTTTTCTGATGATGTTTTCAGGGGAACTTGCCAGGCGAACTCCATTCCCTCTATAGTATGAGCAAAGTATATCTACGGCGGGGATGGAAGAGAACGGGTTTATAAAAGCGGTTTTATAGCGAGGTATAATATAGAGGTCGCTTGACGTCGTGTCGATGTAAGAAAATAAACTGGATCCGTCCACTCTTTCTCCGCTTGACAACAATTGGTCCAGTTGAGTTTTGCTTGTAATTGCAAAATTAAGTGTCTTTAGCCTTCCGTTCTCCCCTACATAACGGAAGTTTATCATCTCAATGTTATTTTCTTCAATAAATTTGATCAGGTCTTTTTTGGTGAATTCTTCTTTTGGCTTTCCTATGTATTGGGCTATTTTGTCAGGATTTATCATATAAATTCCTCCTCATTATGTTGAATGCCTTCTTTTAATGTTACTAAACTCTGGGAATTTGAATTTTTATCCATATGTTTATTTTATCTCTTCGCATTGTAATTGCAAATTTTTATGTGTTGATACTTACTGTTAAAGGTTTGTAGCTTGTATTTTCACTGTATTAACCTATAATTTGATGGATGTAATGTGCGCCTGTGGCCCAATGGATAAGGCAACGGCCTCCGGAGCCGTAGATAGGGGTTCAACTCCCCTCGGGCGTACCAGATATTAAATAGCTAAGCGGCCAAATTTAATCTTTATTGTTAATACTACTGCCACATTCTTTTTATCATTGCACTGTCGTTTTTCATTGCCTATTGGTGCCTGGCACAAATAGGCAATACGTTTTGTTTTTATCTTGCCATTCTGGTGAACCTTTAGTCCCGAACTTGTTTCGGGAT
>DBOM01000011.1:3214-3336 GCA_002299965.1 Caldiserica bacterium UBA646
AGACCCTGAAATAAATTCAGGGAGACAAAAGAGAAAGTCATTTTACTATGGGACTGCCGCGCTCCTTACAGTCGACTTAGAATAATACATACCAAGGAAAAGAGCGCAGTGACAAAGAAAAT
>DBOM01000011.1:3673-4447 GCA_002299965.1 Caldiserica bacterium UBA646
GGTCCGGAATCTCCTCTTTTTCTTTTGTTTTTATTCTTCCTTGTACTCTTTCCCCTGTCACTTCATTATTACTTGACAATAATTATTTTTTTTATCTTGGCAATAAATTGACAAAGAGAGATTCACTTCTGAAAACAAATAAATCAGCCGATCGGTTAAAATGGTACCAGGCACGAAATTAACCACTCTTTATATATGGTTAAAGCTATTGATAAAAACAAGGCAGGTATATACCTGCCTTGTTTTGAATTTATCTTAGGTATTTAAAATTTTACAGTTGCGCCAATGCTTCTTTAACTCTTTTTAATCCTTCTTTTATAATTTCTTTTGAAGTTGCATATGAAAATCTGATGTACCCTTCACCGTATTTTCCGAAAGATGTTCCTGGGAGAGTAGCAACACCTCCATCATAAAGGAGATAATCAGCCAATTCTTTTGAAGTTTTCCCGAATGATTTGATGTTTGCCAGAGCATAGAACGCACCTTTTGGCATTTTTACTGAAACACCGGGAATTTCATTCAATCCGTCTATAATAATGTTTCTTCTTTCTTCGTATATTTTTCTCATTTTTTCTGGTTCGTCTTGTGGGCCACGGAGCGCTTCTACGCCTGCCATCTGCACAAATGTAGCAACGCAGGAGTCGGAGTTAGTGACGAGCTTGGTTATTGTTTGCGCAACATCTTTATTCATTACGCCGTATCCCAATCTCCATCCGGTCATTGCGTATGTTTTTGAAAAACCGTCCAGTATGATTGTCCTTTCTTTCATACCTG
>DBOM01000060.1 GCA_002299965.1 Caldiserica bacterium UBA646
GCAATGCAAGATCAGCTCTATTTAATTATCTATTCGCACGACACAATAACGGTGTATTAATTATGAGATTGGATGATACGGATAGAAAACGCTCAACCGATGAAGCAATAAATACTATGCTTAATGATATCCACTGGCTTGGTATAGACTGGGATGAAGGATACCTTAAAGGAGGAGACTATGGTCCTTACAAACAAACTGAAAGAATGGACCTCTACAATCATTACATCGATATCCTTCTTAGCGAAGAAAAAGCATATGAACTGTACTACACAGAAGAAGAGATACACAGCTTAAGAGACAGTTATGAAAAAGAAGGTAAAAAGTTTAGCTACAGAGACCTAAAGGAAAAAGAAACAGAACAGCTAAGAAAAGCTTTCAAAAACAAAAACCTTAAACCTGCAATAGTTTTTAGAGTGGAAAAGGATGAAGAAATAATAGTTAATGATTTAGTACGTGGCAATGTAACCTTTAATTCCAATGAATTTAAAGATTTTGTCATACGAAGAGAGAACGGTATCCCCGTATACAACTATGCTACAGTTATTGATGATGCCCTAATGAAAATCACTCACATTATAAGGGCAGAAGAACATCTCTCTAATACTCCCAAACAGCTATTCATCTTTAATGCACTGAACTTCCCTCCACCTCAATTTGCTCACATCTCTCTTATCTTAGCACCTGATAGAACAAAACTCAGCAAAAGGCATGGTGCTACTTCAGTGGGCCAGTACAAAGAGATGGGTTTCCTTCCCGAAGCTCTCTTTAACTACCTTGCCCTTCTCGGATGGTCTTCTAAAGATGACAGAGAGTTCTTTACAAAAGAAGAACTTATTAACCTATTTACCCTTGAAAGTGTTAACAAAGCACCTGCTATATTTGATATTGATAAACTTAAATGGATGAACCATCATTACATGGAGAATCTTTCAACAGAAGAAATTATTGATCGTGCAAAACTTATTAATATTGATTTTAGCGGGAAAGAAATGAATTGGTGGAAAGAATTCGTAGGAACTGTAAAAGAACATCTTGTCACTTTAAAAGATATCGAAGTTCTTTCCAGGCCATTTTTTGAAGAATTAACATTTAGTGATGAAGTGATGGCAAAGCTTAAAGAAATGGATGCACTGCCTTTGCTTGAAAAATTCAAGGACAATTTGTCTGGTATTTCTGATTGGAGCAAGGAAAGCGTACTTGCAACAATAAGAAGCACTGGCAAAGAGATGAAGATTAAGGGGCGCAGTTTATATTTTCCTTTACGGCTCGCAATTACAGGGAGTGAGGAAGGCTTGGAAATTCATGAGTTTATATTTTTCTTAAAGAAAGAAGATGCAATAAAAAGATTAAGTTATGCAATAGAGGAGTTATCAAAAAATGCTTAAAGTATATAATACGCTTACAAGAAAACAAGAAGAATTCAAAACAAGAGAAAAAGGCAAGGTTTATATCTATGCATGCGGAGTGACACCCTATGATTTTCCTCATATAGGTCATGGCCGCTCGGCTGTGATATATGATGTAATGCACAGATATCTTGAATATAAGGGATATGAAGTAATCCACATTTCTAATTTTACTGACATTGATGATAAGATTATCAATCGTTCTAATGAATTGCATATAAATTACAAAGAGCTTGCAGACAAGTATATTTCAATCTATCTTGACAATCTTGATATGCTGAATGTAAAACAGCTCTATCGGTACCCACGCGCTACGGAACATATACCACAAATCATTGAGATGGTAAGGGTACTTAAAGAAAAGGGATATGCATATGAAATATCCGACGGTATCTATTACGAAGTTTCTAAATTTAAGGAATACGGCAAGCTTTCTCATAGAGATATTACTGCGCTACGCGAAGGCGCTCGTGTTGAGGTAAACCCTGAAAAAAGAGATCCACTTGATTTTGCCTTATGGAAAAAAGCAAAGGAAGGAGAACCTTCCTGGGATAGTCCCTGGGGTAAAGGGCGCCCCGGTTGGCATATCGAGTGTTCTGCAATGAGCCTTCATTATTTAGGCAGTTCTTTTGATATCCATGGCGGAGGTGATGACCTTATTTTTCCACATCATGAAAATGAGATTGCTCAATCCGAGGCATATACAGGGAAAGTGCCGTTTGTGAGATACTGGCTTCATAATGGAATGGTTATAGTAAATAGGGAGAAGATGAGCAAGTCCTTGAATAATTTTTTTACAATGAATGAACTATTCAAGCGGTACGATGGAGAGATTGTTAGATTGTATCTTGTGTCTATTTCGTATCATAAGCCTTTAAGTTTTGATTTAGAAAGCCTTGAACAGTCAAGCAAAAATTACGAATATTTTAACCAGAGTTATATAAGGTTTAAACAGTTATCCGGCCAAGAGAATGGGCTATCTTCAATCGAATTAGCAAAGAAATGGCGAGAAAGGTTTGAAGATGCAATGGATAATGATTTTAATACTGCTTTAGTTGTCGCCCTTTTGTTTGATATATTCAAATTTGTTAATGTCAAAGGGAGTCAATTAAGTGGAGAATCACTAACAGAAGTAGATAAACTTTTGCAGGATATTTTTTTGGTGCTTGGAATTAAAAAACTTGGTACAATAGAAGAAAAGATAAATGTCTCATTTAAGGAAGAACTTATGGTATTAGTCGAAGGGTTAAAGGAAGAAAAAGAGTTAGCAGAAGCGATTTCTTCTATTTCCTTAAAGGAGGAAGTCTCTGATATAATTAAGAAACTCATTGATATCAGATGGGAGTTAAAAAGTGAAAAGAGGTTTAAATCAGCTGACTTGATTAGAAATCGTTTAAAAGATATAGGTGTTGTTTTAGAGGATACAAATACAAGGACGACGTATAAACTTATTTATACAAGAGGAGTAGAAAATGAAAAATAAGGATAAGACTAAAAAAGATCAATTTATTGTAGGGAAAAGAGCAGTTCTTGAAGCTTTGCGGGTTCAATATCCCGTGAAGGTTTTAGTTGTCGAAAGGTCAAAGGCAGAGAATAGAGATGAAATTATGCGGAATATCTATCGTCTTGCAAAAAGGCAAGACATAAAAATTTTAGAAAGGGATGAAAGTTGGTTCAGGAGAAGATTTCACGTGTTGAACCCGCAAGGCGTAGTGGGTGTGGGTGACCCCTATAAATTTGCAGAAATTGAGGACACAAAGATATATAAAAATTCTATCATACTTTTACTTGATAGAATACAGGATCCTCAAAATTTTGGCGCTATCATAAGAACAGCAGAATGCGTAGGCATCTCCAGCATAATTATTCCTGAGTACGAGGCGCCAGACATTACAGATACGGTAATATCTGTTTCATCCGGTGCGATTTTTCATGTAAAAATTGCAAAAGTAACAAATCTTGTCCGTGCCATTGATTATTTGAAAAAGCATAATGTTTGGATTGTAGGTACAGATCCTGACGCCAAGACAATTTATTATGAGATGGATTATAAAAATCTGCCATTTGCTATCATAATGGGCAATGAAGGAGAAGGAATTAGAGAAGGGATTAGAAAAAAATGTGATTATCTTGTTTCCATTCCGATGCGAGGTAAAGTAAGTTCCTTAAATGTATCTGTTGCAACAGGTATC
The DNA here is from genome assembly GCA_002299965.1 of Caldiserica bacterium UBA646. Lineage (GTDB taxonomy): Bacteria > Caldisericota > Caldisericia > Caldisericales > Caldisericaceae > UBA646. The sequence continues at coordinate 3,602 of DBOM01000060.1, forward strand.
GTATTATTTAGATTGATGGAAGAAAAAGCTAAAAACAATGAATATAAATGAGTTGATCAGAAAGGCCCAAAAAGGGGATAGGGACGCAATGAATGAGATTCTTCATATTTATTCCTCGTTTGTTAAAAAAATTGTGCGCTATCATTCCATTGTTTTGAATAGGGAAGATAGAGAAGATCTTTTTATTGATGGACTAATGGGACTTTACCGGGCAGTAAATAATTTTGATTTTGATAAAGGGAAAAATTTTGACGATTTTGCGTATGTATCAGTAAAAAATGCTGTACTAGATTATCTTAGGAAGAGGAAAGAAGTTCGCACCGTTTCTTTTGATTTTACATCTTTCACTGTTGATGGCGGAGAAGAATCAATTTTATTGAAGCAAGATCTCGAGAGTTTTGCTAAAAGGCTTTCGTTATTTGAAAAAGATGTTTTTTTATTGTTCATTAAAGGGTATAGAATAAGAGATATTTCGAATAAATTGGGGAGGTCATATAAATCTGTAGATAACGCTTTGCAGAGAATCAAAAAACGGTTAAGGAAGTCGCCAATTTCCTCTTGACAAATATAGTCCCCTCAATATAATGTAACTCGGAGAAGTTGGGACAGCCGACGTAGCTCAATGGTAGAGCAACTGATTTGTAATCAGTAGGTTAGCCGTTCAAGTCGGCTCGTCGGCTCCAAAGTGGGTAGGTGGCCGAGTGGTTAAAGGCGACAGACTGTAAATCTGTTGACGGATGTCTACAGGGGTTCGAATCCCTTCCTGCCCACCATTGCGGGAATAGCTCAGTGGTAGAGCGTCAGCCTTCCAAGCTGGTTGTCGCGGGTTCGATCCCCGTTTCCCGCTCCATTAATAAATTGCGGGATGGAGCAGTCAGGTAGCTCGTCGGGCTCATAACCCGGAGGTCGTTGGTTCGAATCCAACTCCCGCAACCATTTTTGTTTTTATATGCTTCTGCCCATGTAGCTCAGTTGGCAGAGCGCATCCTTGGTAAGGATGAGGTC
>DBOM01000086.1 GCA_002299965.1 Caldiserica bacterium UBA646
GTTTTTAAATTCGTATTGAAAAATAGTCTTTCAACTGCTACATAATCAGTCTTATTTTTATCCATAAGTTCCAATAATTCTGAATACAGTTTGTTAAGTCGTTGAGGGATATTGAGATTCGAAGGTGTTTTTATCACACCATAGTTGATTAATTCTAACAAATCACCATCTTTCTGCACAATACCAAAACCTGTAGAAGCAATACCCGGGTCAATACCCAAAACTCTAATCATTCTCTAAATTCCAATCTCATCGAGAATTTTTTTTAATTCGTCATCATCTATATCGTAATTTGTATAATAATCCTGCACGTCATCGTGATTTTCAAGTTCATCGCAAAGTTTAAGAGTTCTTACTGCATCATCACCGGAAACTTTGACTGTAGTTTTTGGCCTGAGTACAACATCGGCATTTTTTATTTCTATCTTTTGCTCTTCCAATTTGTTTTTTACTGTTTCAAGTGCTTTTGGATCAGTTATCACCGTGAAAGCGCCGTCTTGCTCTTCGAGGTCTTCTGCTCCGGCATCTGCAGCAATCATAAAAAGGTCATCATACTTCAGCTCAGATGATTCTATCACAATTTCGCCCTTTGTTTCAAAGTTCCAGGAAACCGCCCCTGACTCTGCAAGACTTCCATTAAATTTACTCAATGTCCTTCTCAATTCTGAGACAGTTCTATTCTTGTTATCCGTCGATATCTTCAAAATAAATGCAATGCCGCCAGGCCCATATGCTTCATATGTAACTTCTTCGTATGTGACACCAGGAAGCTCGCCTGTTCCACGCATAATTGCCTTTTTAATATTATCCAAAGGCATGCCTGTTTTTTTAGCTTTTTCAACAGCGCCTCTTAAACGCGTATTAGTGTCAAGATTGCTTCCACCATCTTTTGCTGCCACAATTATTTCTTTCGTTATTTTTGTAAAAACTTTGCCTCTCTTGGCATCTTGAGAACTCTTTCTTGCCTGTATATTATGCCATTTCGAATGTCCAGACATAAAAACCTCCTTATTGTTTGTCTAAAAAACTTTTTACCATATCTAAAAAATACTTATGAATTCTTAAATCATTTCCCAGTTCCGGGTGAAAGGATGAGGCAAGAATGTTTCCCTGCTTCACAAAAACAGCACCCTCTGAAAGTTCGGATAAAATTTCCACATCTTTACCAGGATCCTTTGCAACTGGGGCTCTGATGAAAGTTGCATGAAAAGGAGTATCAAAATCTTTTATCGTAAGATCCACTTCCATGCTGTCCACCTGCCTGCCAAAAGCATTTCTTGTTATTGCGGTATCAATTAATTCTAATGTAGGCTGACCAAATCCGTTAATGTGCTTGGATAAAAGAATCATTCCCGCACAAGTCCCGTATATAGGCATTCCTTTTGCTGCCCTCTCTTTTATGACAGCATCTATCTTGTAAAGACGAATAAGCCTTCCTATTGTTGTGCTTTCTCCTCCGGGCAGTATCAACCCGTCTACAGAATTAATGCTTTCTACCGTCTTTACAGCTAATGCTTCCGCTCCTGCTCGCTTTAGCATATTAATATGTTCTGATACAGCGCCCTGGATTGCAAGTACTCCTATCTTCATCTACTCTCCTCTTACCTGCATTTTATCTTTATCCGTAAGATCTTTAATATCTATACCTGCCATCTCTTCGCCAAGATTCTCCGACACTTTTGCGACTATCTCCGGTTTGTCAAAATAAGTTGTCGCAGCAACAATTGCCTCTGCCCTTCGTTTTGGATTAGCAGATTTAAAGATGCCAGAACCAACAAAAACACCATCAGCCCCAAGCTGCATCATAAGAGATGCGTCAGCAGGCGTCGCTATGCCTCCAGCAGCAAAATTTACAACGGGAAGCCTACCCAATGCTTTTATCTCCCTTACAAGCTCTACGGGCGCCCTCAGCTCTTTTGCCTCCGTAAAAAGTTCATCGTCACTCATAGTTTGAATCTTTCGAATTTCATCCGTTACAACGCGTATATGCCGCACTGCTTCTACTATATTTCCTGTACCCGGCTCTCCTTTTGTCCTAATCATTGCGGCACCTTCGGAAATCCTGCGCAGCGCTTCTCCAAGGTCCCTTGCTCCGCACACAAATGGTATTTTAAAATCCCATTTATTGATATGGTGTACTTCGTCGGCCGGGGTAAGCACTTCACTTTCATCAATAAAATCCACCCCAATCGATTCTAAAATCTGTGCCTCGGCAAAATGCCCAATCCTTACCTTCGCCATAACCGGTATAGAAACAGCATTCATTATATCCTTTGCTAACTTCGGGTCAGCCATCCTTGCAACGCCGCCCTCTTTTCTGATATCAGCAGGAATTCGCTCTAGTGCCATTACGGCAACTGCGCCTGCTTCTTCAGCTATTTTAGCCTGCTCAACAGAAGTTACATCCATAATAACTCCACCTTTGAGCATTTCGGCCAATCCTTTTTTTACTTTTATCGTCCCATAAACTTCTTCCATAAGCTATCGCCTCCTCTACTATTGTATGATTTTCCTGCCAAAAATCAACTCATTAAGGGTCATTGGAAGCGAAAAA
>DBOM01000036.1 GCA_002299965.1 Caldiserica bacterium UBA646
CTGTATACGTTCATGCAGTGCCTATTTCTGTTAACAATAAGGTGGTTGGAATGTATGCAGTTTATATGGATATTACAAATATAAAGAAAGCAGAGGAAAAACTTAAAGAAGAGGGAGCATTAACCTCTTCCATGCTTGAGGCTGTTCCCCATGCAGTAGTTGGCTTGCGCGACCGTCATATTGTGTTTACAAATGAAAATGTGAGAGATGTGTTTGGTTGGGAAAGAGAAGAGTTAATTGAAAAAACAACAAGACTTTTTTATCGTTCTGATGAAGAGTTTGAGCAAATTGGTAACGATTTTTATCCTACACTTGAAAAACATAAATATTGCGGAGAAGAGTTTCCCTGCAGGCGTAAAGATGGGAAAGATATACTATGTCGGGTAACTGCTTCACGGATAGGTGATACTCTAAAGAACAAACAAATCGTTGTTATGTATGAAGATATTACCGAACAAAAACGGGCTATTACTAAACTTCAAGAGAGCAATGAAAAGCTTTCAAGTTTGTTTCACAATCACCCGGCCGCTTTAGCTTATTTAGATAATGATAGTCATATTCTCAATACAAACCCTGCTTTTGAAAAACTTTTTGGCTATGCAATAGACGAAATTCGAGGGAGAAACATTAACGACGGTATGATCCATCCCGATGAAAAAAAAGATGAGGGAAAAAATTTGGACGAAACAGCTTTAAGTGAAGGCTATTTGAATTATGAAACTGTCCGAAAGAGAAAAGATGGAACTCTGTTTCCCGTGCTTATATCGGGTTCGCCTATTGTAATCGATAACGAGGTAAAAGGAATAGTGGGTATGTATGTTGATATTACTGAACGAAAGAAATCAGAAAGAATAAAGGATGTGATTTCCAAGATTTCGGACGCAGTTCACTCTGCTCATACTCTTGATGAGTTATATAGCTTAATACATCAAAATGTTTCAGTTCTTATGATGGCGAATAATTTCTACATTGCAATGTATGATGAATTTTCCGAGATGCTGAGCTTCCAATATTGGGCAGATGAAACTGACCCGAAGCCTGAACCAAGAGAGCTCAAGAAAGGCATTACAGAGTACGTATTTAATACAGGAAAGTCACTAATTGCTGATCCGGAAGTTATTAAGGAGCTGCAAAAAGAAGGCAAAACAGAAATTCATGGTACTCTACCTGTGTCCTGGCTTGGCGTGCCGCTTAAAGTAGAGGATAAGACAATTGGAGTGTTGGCTGTACAGAGTTATACTGCGGGAGTAAAGTATACGGAGGATGATAAAAAGGTTCTGTCATTTGTTTCTAATCAAATCGCTTTAACTATTGAACGAAAGAAAAATGAGGAACTAATGCTTCTTCAAAAATCTTATTTAGAAACCCTTTTTGAAGGTGCACCAATTGCGATTGCAATGCTTGACAAGGAAGAACGGGTGATTGATGCAAACGAAGGTTTTCGAAAGCTTTTCCGGTATTCTATTAACGAAATAAGAGGGCAATTTATTGATGATTTCATTGTTCCTGATGAACTTAAAGAAAAGACAAAGCGTGTAGAGTTTGAAGTAGAGCAAGGAAAAGTAGCCGCTTTAGAATCAATTAGACAGCGAAAAGACGGTAGTTTGGTGAATGTGTCTATATTCGCTTATCCGATTATGTTAGGTCCTGTGATGCATGGAATCTACGCAATTTATATCGATATTACAGAGCATAAAAGGAGCGAAAAACAGCTTAGTTATATAGCTACGCACGATGCTTTAACTGGTTTACCTAATAGAGTTCATTTTGAAGATCGTTTTGCATTAGAATCCCAACTTTCTCGGCGCAACAATCAGAAGTTTGCTCTACTATATATTGACTTGAACGAATTTAAGAAGGTAAACGACGAGCTTGGACATGCAGTAGGAGATGTTTTGCTGAAGCAAGTTGCTGGTCGATTTACTGAGCTTCTTAGAAAAAGTGACGTGGTTGCACGCATGGGCGGAGATGAATTTGTGGTACTACTTCCGGAAATCGCCAAGGAGAGCGAGATACACAAAATTGTCAAAAAATTCTTCAAAGTTTTTGATGAGCCGTTTGTTATACAGGACCATAAAATTGATGTCCGTTTAAGCATCGGAGGAGTTATTTTCCCGGATGACGGAACAGATATTGTTACATTGCTAAAAAAAGCGGACAGGGCAATGTATAATGTCAAAGCTCAAGGAGTAAGTGGCTATCAATATTATCAGTCAGGTATGTTTCTAAAAGCGAAATGACCTAAAAATGTGTTTATTTTCTTTAGGCCAAATCTCTTTTGTTTTAGAAGTGTAGCGGATATTTATGAAAAATCTTAAGAATATTTATGAGACTTATAAGACAAAAATTTTAATTGCAATTACAGGATTCTATAAATTCTAAAATTTGCTCCATTGTGTTTTCTTTAAAACCTGTAAGAAGCAATTTGATTTTATAGTCGTTTCCTATAAGAGCAGTGGCAGGTATATCTACTATACCGCATTGATCGATTTCATCTTTATCAACAGTATAAATTGGCAGTGTTATCCCAGTATCTTCTTTAAAGGCTTTTATGTAGTTGCTTCCTTCTGGAACACATGGATAAAAAGCAATGTTTCCCCCGAGATTGCTGATACTGTTTTTTTCCTGAAGTATCTCATATTCTTCATGACAATTTTCACAGTAAATGCTTCCGAATGAAAGGATGACGTATTCGTGGGATTTAATTTCATCATAGAGGGTTAAGGAATTTCCGTCTGTATCGATTAGCTTTAAATTGGGTATTTTAACTATTCCAGTTCTAATATTTTCCTTTTTTACTATACTTGAATATTTTATTTTAAAGCTTAAGTAGGATTTTAAATCTTTAGTGGCAGAATATGTACCATAGAGAGCAAGTGCAACTATAATGACTATTAAAGCTTTTTTCAATATGTTTTTCATGTTACCTCCTATTTACTTCCATTGCATTCAATTATATAAAAAGTATGAAATATTCAAAATTTTTGGTATACTGAGTTTTTGGTATACTGAGTTGA
>DBOM01000058.1 GCA_002299965.1 Caldiserica bacterium UBA646
ATAAATTTTGGCTTATTCACACCCTTATCCCTTGTTCGATGAATTCAAAAGGAAGCGATGAGTGAGATAAAAGTTGTATATGAAATTCTTTTTCATCCATCTTTTTTCTAAGTACTTTTTCCTTAATTGCCATAATAAAATCAAGTCCTATAACGCCTTTTAGGCTTTTTCCATTTTCTGTAATAATACTACTGGCAAACTCATCTTTATCAAGAATAATCCTGTCTTCTTCGACAATCTTTTTAAATTCTTCAATCCCTATCCTGTTGTTAAGCAGTTCATTTTCGATAAACGCCTTGAGCAGTATGCTGTACTGGTCATACAAAAAAATAAGCTCAAACTCATCCCCGTATTTATTTTTTAATCGATTGCTCATCACTCGTTTGACATAAATTTCCCAGCCCGCATCAAAAAGAGGATTCACAAAAAAAGCTCTAAATTGAGATTCTTTGCTTCTTTTGATTTCAGATTCGTAACTTTTCCCGGGATACCCGAGAGAAACAAGTTTAAGCACAAGTGTCGAAAGTGTCATCGGAGAAGTAAACGTCAAAGGGATAACTGTATGTGTATCAAATGGTCCGGAAGAAATAATGATGCCGGGACTAATTCCTTTAACAAAATCGAACGCTCTATTTTCATTTTGTAATATAAGTTTAAACTCCACGGAAAGATCAGTATGCCCAAATATGTTTTCGCCTGCGCTCTTAATATGGTCAAAAATTGCGGCTACCTGCTCAATCGTGAATAGCTCCGTTTTATCCAATATATCCTTAATCGTAACACTACACGACTGAGAAATCTTTATCGCTCGCGCCTTTTTTTCGATGAGCTCGCGCAAAGTGGAAAGCCGGTTCCCTAAATTAACCCGAACCTCGCTTAGTGGAGATCTTCCCAGATATTCTCTCTTTAGTTCTTTTACAAAACTCAAACTTTTATTTTCTTGAGAAAGAGCAATATTGTCAATAAAATTCAGCATTTTCCCTATTTCGTCAAGTGCTTTCGTCTTTGCTACTTTAAAATCGTCTTTGCCATCTCCACTGCTTTTTCCCAAAAGATAGCCACTAAATTCATCAACAAATGTATTTAAAAACTGCAATTCTTTAAGTGCTGCTGCTTTTTCAAGGTAATTTGAAAATTGCAGATTTTCCTCAGCTCCCTTGCGTATTGTTCCTATTGCAGATAACCTGTCAAGAAAATTTTTGCTCCGTACATTAAAAGGCGCATGGGACCCAAAAGCAGAATAAAGCAAACCATCCTTAATTACAGAAGTATACATCAGCGGATTTGTTGCGTATTCTTTCTCATTTGCCACCCAGTTAAGCTCATTATCAACTCGCTTCTCAAGCAACAAATAATCAAGTTTTCTCCCCTTTTTTACCTTTATCTTTGAAAGAAAGAGCTTTTTCTTGATATTTTTAAGTTCAGCGGTCCAGCTATCAAAATCCATTCTATCAAAGCTGCCAAATCTATAATCATATCGATGTATTCCTAATTTAGTAGCTTTTACAGAAAATCTATACAAAAACTCTTCAAAATATTCTTCAAATATTTTATCCAGCGCGGAATTAAAGTTCATTTGTTATCTTTACCTCGCCATTGATATTCTTTATATTAAGCACAAGTTTGTAGACAATGTTAGTTGCGCTTTCTGTTGATTCAAAATTTACTTTCACAGGAAATCTGTTTTCTGAAATTTCAATTTCCATACTTGCATTCTCCCAGGTAAAATAAATTACATTATTTTCAACCCTTGTTTCGTTGGGAATATCAGACGGAAAAATTGAAGCAAACAATTCTTGTATTGGAATAAATACTATATTTTTCTCATAAAGAATCTGTTTCTCTTCAGCAGTAAGTGGCCCTTCCACAAGTAGATTGTCGTCACTTTTATACATCTGGTTGTCAATAGACCACACTTTCATATGGGAGCCAGAAAAATCACCATTGCTTTCAAAAAAGAAATTTCCCCCGTCGCATTTAGCTACAAATTCTTGGCTTTTGCTATTCTCTCCCGAAACAGTCAAGTAATATTCGTACTCATAGCTTGCCACACCGCCAAAAACATCAAGAATCTGTCCTTGAATCTCCTCATAACTAGCAGTATCCAAAAAAATTCTTGCACTTGAATAAAATATCGCAAATGGCAATTGCACAGTTTTTTCATCGTAACCAAGATGAAAAAACGTCACTTCCTCAGGAAATGCCGTCCGAAAAAACGATAAATTTCCCTGATAATTCGTATAGTAATTGCTTTTGCCTCTGGTCATAGAGGCAAAAGCAATTGGCTTCCCATCATTCTTACTGTATACTGCTACTCTGCTGAAGGAACAACCTATCAAAAGCAAGCATAAAACAACTAATAAAACAACCTTAATGCTGACTTTTTTCATACTTGTTCGGGTTGAAACTCATCAGGAACCACAAGATTCATTATGTCCTGGTAAAACCATCTCATAAATCTTTTGTATCGATTGTCAATAATGATTTCAGATTCATTTTCTTCCATTAAATTTGCCTTTAGTTTAATCAAATACTGCCTTTTTTCAAGAGACAGTGCACTTCTCTCAATCTTATCATATTTCTCCGTAAATATTTCTTCGCTCGTCTTGCCCTTTTCATCGAAAGCAAAACTCCATTCCTCATAGTAAGCATAAATTTCGTCCGGAGTAAGCACGATATGCTGTGTAAGTTTGTCAGTTTCTTTTTGCGCTATGATTTTTCCTCTTAATACAGTGCGTAGCTGCTGCTCTGTAATCTGTCGAAGAGCAAGTTCACTTGCAAGATTTTCTGCAGGGTCATCCGAAATTCCTGTAACTGCTTTTTTAAACTCGTACATCGCTGTATCCAATTCGCTTGCGGTGCAGTCAAAATTATCTTGCAATCCCATAAGATAAAAGAATTTCCTAGATATCACTTCCTCTTTAGCAAAACTATTAATTGTATAACAGGCAAATGCGCTTTGTGGATCTCCGCCTTGCAGTACCAGTACACTCACATTATTTTTACGAGCTTGTTCAACAATTTCATTAAACATTTCATGATAGTAAATCGGTTCGCCTTTCACGTATGCATAAACATTTTTCCCGGAATAGATATATCCATAGATCCCTAAAAGTATTGCTGCAATAATGACAATGATTGTAAGAATGATAAGAGGGAATTTAAATAACCGCCTAAAAAATCGTTCCTTTTTTTCTTTCTTTTTCATTAGTCACCCTCGCCTATTGGTTGAAGAGGTTCTCCGCCCTCATTTCCTTCGTCTGGCAAAGGAATAATAGGAGTGTTAGGTATTTCAGGTATAGTTTCCTCTGAGGTTTTGCCGGTAGTAACTCTGTCCCACCATGCGACAAAACCACGCCACTCATCTCCTAAGTGTCTATCAAAAAACGCTGTTATACTAAGCCATGGATTTGTCGTTCTCACTTTGTATTTCTTCTTCAAGGTTTCAATAAATTCCTCTTCCACTTCAAGTTTTTTCTTATTCATAACGTCGTCTTTTACCTTTTCATACACTTCTTCACTGTCTAAAGAAGCTTTTACTGCCTCTTTTTTATCGATTACCTTAATTGCGGCATAGCCATCACTCGTTTTAATGGGACCTGCAATATCTCCTACTGCAAGTTTCTCTGCCGCCATAAAAAGTTCTGGCCGTTCAGCTTCTGTAAAGAACCCTGTTTCTCCGTCATTTTCCTTTGTCGTATCATCCTGAGAAAATCTTTCCACCGCTTCGATAAAATCCATTCCTTTTTGGGTCTGAACAACAATAGAATTTGCACTCATCTCGGCATTTTCTTCACTTTTTTCATCCCCTTGTTCATATTTGAAAAGAACAAGACGGACATTAATCATTGCTGGCTCATCATATTTTTCACTCATTGTTTTATTTCCCAAAATATGAATAATATGAAAACCAAAATTAGTTTTTACAGGACCGACAATATCTCCAATGTTAACATCGGGATCAAAACAAACCTCTTCAAATTCTTCTACCATTTGCCCCTTCGAAAAATATCCAAGACTTTCATAACGCGCGGCTTCTTTGCCGGTCTCAGCTGTCGCTTCATTGAATTCTTCCGCTTTTCCGCGAACAAATTCAGCAAAATTAAAACTGTCTTCACCCTTTCCTTTCTCTTCCATTATTTCGTTGTAGATATCTTCTATCTGAGCCTTAACAGCAGCGATATCGCTCTCAGAAGCATCCTCTTCTACTTTTAATAAAAAGTGTTCTGCGTCAACTTGATATACAGTATCCCAATACAAATTCACGTCATCATCCGTAATTTCTATTGTTTCATACTGTTCTTCCAATGCAGCCTGTGAGAGTAAGGGCCTTTCAACGTAAGGAGCAAGCTGTTTTCTCAGATACTCTTTATATTCATCCATAGAACCATATTGAGCCTCAACATAATAAGTAAAAATCTCTTCCCCCTGGTTTTGTATCCCCTGTTCTACAATCTGATCAACCTGACTTTCAATATTTTCATTAAAAGCATCCTGATCGATTTCAAGGTGCTGCGCCTCTGCGTACTGTACAAGAAGCGACTGGTTTATAAAACTATCCCTTATGTTTTTTTCCAGGTTCGCACGCATTTCACTATAAGATGGGTCCATTAAATCCATTCCATACTGCTGATACATCTGGATATAATAATCAATTTGATCCTGAATTTCTAGCCTGTTGATTGTTTCCTTACCAACATGCGCAACAACATCTCGTTCAAGATATCCCCACACTCTTGCTATTCCAAAGAGAATTATAAATACGAGCAACACAGAAATAAGGACCTTGATCCATCTCCGCTGTTTTGTTTTTTCTCGTACAGGAGCTATAACACCCTCTTTTCTCAATTTTCTAATTCTACTTTCTCTTCCCATAAATTCACCTCTCTTATATTTTACTTAAAATAGTCATCTTTTAAAATTCCATTCGTAAGTATTATATTTTTCTCGATATAATTTTTCTGCCAAATTTTTTTCATCCTTTGTAAGTTCAGTAGGAACCAGTACTTCATCCGTAACCTCTTCCATTCCTCTTTTAAGAGCATCTTTTATCGCATCGAACGTAATTTCCCTATTCAATTCATCCGAAAGTGATGAAATTTTCTTTTTGGACAATTCCACAAGTTTTTTCCTTGCATCCTCACCCAGGTTAAAACAATAAAATATTTGCTCAAGATCGACATGATAAAGAATTGAGCCATGCTGCAATAAACCATAATCATTCCTCATCTGCGCAGAGCCTACAACCTTTTTTCCGTTCAATAAAATATCCGAAAACGTCGGTGCAGCAAAGCATGAAGGAGAAGATATTTCATTATCCTCTCTATCAGAAAAATATGCATTTCCTCCAAGCGAATCTATTGCCTTTATAATACCTTCACAGAGATAATGAAAAGAATCAAGAAGATTCATCTCCAAAATTCTATGAGGATGTGCCATAGTTATGCTGTATGTCAGCTCCTTATCGTGCAATACTGCCCTGCCTCCTGTAGGCCTCCTGACATAACCAACGCCTAACTCCCTGCAATGGACAAGGTTTACTTCTTTTTCCATTCTTTGAAAATAACCGATAGAAAGTGTCGGGGGAACAAATTTATATACGCGAAGCGCAGGTGGAAAGCCCCTCTTTTTTTCTATAACAAGGAGCGCTTCATCAATTGCCATATTCATCGCTCCATCATTTTCATTCGTTTCAATAATTCTTATCATAACAAGCAATATTGTAATAAATAATGGCAAAAAGTCAAAATTTTTCTAATGCTTGACTGGGCCTCTCAAAGGTATAAACTATGTTAATAAAAGCTATCAAAGGCAGGGAAATAACAAATACAAAAATGCTGGAAAAAAATTGGATTCAAAAGATAAATAAACTCCGTTAGATAAACTAATATCTTAGAAATAGGTAAATACGGGAAATAAAAAATGAAGAAAATTAATATAAGCAACGAAGTAAAAAATACAATAGAAAAATTTGCTCTCATTAAAAAAGGAGAGCGTGTCCTTGTAGGCGTATCCGGGGGAGCAGATTCAATGTGCTTATTGCACATCCTGAATGAATTAAAAGACGAACTTGGTTTCTCAATTGCAGTAGCCACATTCAATCATAAAATAAGGAAAGAATCTGAAGAAGAAACAAAGTTTGTAAATAGTGTGGTTGTTGAGCTTGGCATTCCATTTTTCTATAATGAAAAAGACATCAAAAAACTTGCCAAAATACGCTCACGCTCATTGGAAGATATGGCAAGAGAAGAAAGGTTTGCGTTCTTTTTAAAGATTAAGCAAGAGGAAAAATATGACAAAATCGCACTAGCCCATACTATGGACGATCTTACGGAAACCACTCTCATCCATTTATTAAAAGGCACAGGCGTCACCGGGCTCATTGGTATCCGACCAAAAAGCTTTCAAGGAATTATCCATCCATTGATTCGCATAACCAGAAAAGACGTTGAAGCATATATAAAATTGAATAAAATTCCATTTAGAACAGATTGGACAAATTTTTCGCTTGACTATTTGAGAAACAGAGTGCG
>DBOM01000088.1 GCA_002299965.1 Caldiserica bacterium UBA646
GCTTTCTCTCTTCTCTTCTCAGGAGTATAGAGATTATGAATTTCCATTGGCTCTGTAACAATTTCTTCAACAGTAAGCCGCGGGTCAAGAGAAGCGTATGGATCCTGAAAAATCATCTGAATCTCTTTCCGAACTTTTTGCATTTTATTTTCATTTAAATTAGACACATCCGTTCCATTAAAAATAATTTGTCCACTGGTAGGTTTATATAAGCGGATTATTGTTCTTCCTACAGTTGTCTTACCACTTCCAGTTTCTCCTACAAGACCAAGAGTTCCCCCCTTTTTGACATTAAAACTTATATCATCAATCGCTTTTACAAAAACAGTTTCTTTCTTCAAGAAACCGCCTCTTTTTATCGGGAAGTATTTTTTTAAATGTTTAACTTGAAGGATTGGTTCATCAATTGTTTTGACATTCATTACATGCTCCTTTTCACACGAGGTGCTCTTGAATCCATCAGCCAGCATGCTACCTTGTGTCCCTCTTTAGGTTCAAAAAAAGGTGGTTTTTTCTCAAAACATATCTTCATTGCATAATCACACCTTAGCGCAAAAGGACATCCTTCAGGAGGTGATAGAAGATCTGGCGGCAAACCAGGTATTGTCATTAATCTTTCTTTTTCTTCTTCATTAATTTTAGGCACAGCCTTCATCAATCCCCAGGTATACGGATGCATCGGGTCGTTATATATCTGCATGTCAGTTCCTTCTTCCATTATTAGTCCCGCATACATCACAAGTACCCTACTACATAAGCCTGCTACCACAGCAAGGTTATGTGTAATCAGAACTATCGACGAATTCAATTTGGTCTTTAAATCGGTGAGAAGATTCAATATTTGAGCCTGAATTGTAACATCAAGAGATGTAGTTGGTTCATCTGCAATGATTATTTTCGGATCACAGGAAATTGCAATTGCCGCCATCACTCTTTGTCTCATTCCTCCACTTAATTGATGAGGGTATCGATTAATAACCTCTTCGGGAGATTTTATGTGCACCATATTAAGCAATTTAATTGCTTTTTCCTTTGCCTGCTTTTTTGTTATTTTCTGATGAAGTAGTAGCATCTCCATTATTTGATACCCAATGGAAAAAACAGGGTTCAAAGAGGTCATTGGATCTTGAAAAATCATCGAGATTTCATTACCACGCACGTTTCTCATTTTTTTTTCACTAAATTCTAAAAGGTTCTCCTTATCAAGATAGACAGACCCGGAAACAATTTTGCCTGGTGGGTCTGGAATTAACCGCATAATAGATAATCCTGTTACAGATTTTCCGCATCCCGATTCTCCTACAAGCCCAACAGCTTCGCCCGGATAAATTTCAAAAGAAACTCCTCTAACTGCCTGGACAACTCCCGCATATGTAAAAAACTGTGTTGTAAGATTTTCAACTTTTAGTATTGGTTTTGTCATTCATTCTCCTCCTATTTTCTGAGTCGTGGATCCAAAGCATCTCTTAAGCCATCCCCAAGGAAATTAAACGATAACATCGTTAATGAAATAAAAATTGCTGGTACAAAGAGAAGATTAGGATAAGATCGGAAACCCTGAATGCCATCAGATGCTAACACACCCCAGCTAGCCATTGGAGCAGAAACACCAAGCCCAATAAAACTCAAGAATGCCTCAAAGAAAATTGCATTTGGAATAAGAAGAGTTGCCGTAATAATAATTGGGCCCATTGTGTTTGGAATGAGATGCTTTGTTAGGATCCTTCGCTTACTTGCTCCTAAAGCACGAGCAGCCAGCGTAAATTCCTGTTCTTTTAAGCTCAAGACCTGCCCTCTGACTATCCTCGCCATTCCAACCCAATAAGCAATTCCAAGTGCAATAAATACATTTGTAAGACCAGGCCGGAGTATTACCATGAGAAGTATGACAATAAGAAGCACGGGAACACTGTAAAAAATATCGACAATTCTCATCATAATGTTATCGGTTCTTCCGCCGATAAATCCTGAAATTCCACCATAAAAAACTCCTATAAAGAAACTAATAAATGCTGCTACAACACCAACGGCAAGAGATATACGTGCTCCAAATGCAACTCGCGTAAAAACATCTCTTCCAAGTGCATCGGTGCCAAATAGATGTGCTTTTGACATGGGCGCATAACAATTTGTTAGTTCAGTTTGGTCATACTTATAAATGGAAAGTTGTGGGCCCAAAACAGCGAATAAAAGTAATAAGATTATCATCACAAGCCCGACCATTGCCAATTTATTTTTCTTTAATCTTCGCCAGGCATCTTTCCAATAACCTACTGGTGGCCTCACAAACTCTTTTATTCCCAATTCTTCTTTTTTTATAGGTGTAAAAAGTTTTTTCTCATCCATGTCTTCCCTACTTTTTTTCTTCATATGTAATCCTCGGGTCAAGAAATGCGTAAAGAATATCAACAATAAAATTTGCAGTTACTAAAAAAAATGCGTAGAATATTGTTGTTCCGAGAATCACTGTGTAATCCCTATCATAGATAGCTGTAACATAATATTTTCCAAGGCCGGGAATAAAAAATAGCCTTTCAATGATAAAGCTACCAGTGAAAATTGCAGCAATCATTGGCCCCATATAAGTAACAACCGGGAGGATTGCATTCTTTAGCGCATGTAATGTAATAACTTTAAATTCTGAAAGACCTTTAGATCTTGCTGTTTTAATATAATCCTGGCTCAACACATCTAGCATGCTAGATCTGGTTAACCTCGCTATGTATGCTGTTGGGTACGCAGCAAGTGTAATTGCAGGGAGAATCATATAACGAAATCCACCCCACCCTGCAATTGGCAAGATTTTAAGCTTTAACCCAAAAAAATACATGACTACAGTTGCTAAAATAAAACTAGGAACAGAGATTCCAATTAGAGAAACAAACATTACAGTATTGTCCTGCCAGAAGTTTTGCCTATAAGCAGATATTATTCCAGCCGGTAGGCCAAGTATAATCGAAAGCAACACCGCAAGAAAACCAATTGTAGCCGACACGGGGAAACCCTTCGCTATGATATCATTGACAGTTAGAGCATCATATCTAAATGAAGGACCTAAATCACCCTTCATGAGATTACCCATATAAGATACATATTGTTTCCACAGTGGATCATCAAAATGATATTTTTCCTCAAGTCTTTGTAAAATTATATCGGGAACCTTTTTTTCTTTTGTAAAAGGACCGCCAGGAATTGCCTTTGCCAAAAAAAAGGTTAGTGACGAAACAACTAAGAGGACAAGTATCATCGAAAATATTCTATTTATAATATATTTTTTCATGTTTTTCTCCGCTCCGCTTCTTTAAGAGTTTATGGCCCCTCTCTGTGAGAGGGGCCATAAATGTTAATGTTCTTCGATATATGCTAGTTTAAAGTCTGTATACCCAAGAGCGGATACATAGTAATCTTTTAGATATGGTTTAATAAGTGCAAGATTTGTATAGAAATATATAGGGATTATAGGCATTTCATCCATTAAAATATCTTCTGCATTATGCATTGCTTCCATTCTGACAGCTTGATCCCCGGTGCCTTTTGCAATAGCAACAAAATTATCATAATCAGGGTTGCTCCAGCCGGTGTCATTGTTTCCGCCATCGGTAACCCACATATCAATAAATGTCATAGGATCGGTATAATCTCCAATCCAACCTGCTCTTGCAATCTGATAATTCAGTGTGCTTCGATTATCAAGATAAACCTTCCATTCCTGGTTGGTTAAAGTACAAGTAATACCTAAAGTATCTTTCCACATTCCCTGAATTGCCTCTGCAATAATTTTATGACTTTCGCTTGTATTGTAAAGAAGAACAAATTCTGGGAATCCTTCGCCGTTTGGATAACCAGCTTCAGCTAAATACTGCTTTGCTTTGTCAGGTTCATATGGTTCAAAATAAGAACCACCGACTTCTCTAAATTCCCGTCCTGGTTCAGCATCGGGTATTCCGCCCGGAACAAATGCTGTTGCAGGTAACTGGCCACCTTTTGTTACATTTGTTACAATTGATTCTCTATCAATTGCAGCAGCAAAAGCTTTCCTTACAAGCACATTGTCGAATGGGGGCTCTGTTACGTTACACATATAATAGTATGTTCCAAGATACGGGCTAATTGTCAAAATTCCTTCTGTCTTTAGTCTGTCGATTTCAGGTAAGGGTGGATTGTTTCCAAAATCTATTTCTCCGTTCTCAAACATCATTAATTCTGTAGAGCTTTCTTCGATCATAAGGAAAATAATCTTATCTAATTTAACCTTATCAGCATCCCAATAATTTTCATTCTTTACCATTTCAATTTGATGGTTATGTTCCCATTTTGTAAT
>DBOM01000025.1:0-7049 GCA_002299965.1 Caldiserica bacterium UBA646
AAAAAAGAGGGAGTCTTTTAATAAAATTTAATTCCATATACTTTAATAATAATAAGCCAGTTCTTAAATCTTCCTGTTTTTTAAAGCGCCAATCATATCCCAAAATCATTCCGGCTTTCTTGCCATTACTCTCTGCAAAATAGACATGCCGGAAACTAAATAAATTACCCTGGTGTGAGAACAAATACCGTAGTATAGATTTAAATCTATTGCCGTACAGCTTTTTAAAAAACAACGGAGCAGAAAGTATAATGAGACTGATAAAATCTTCAGCGTCACCTGGCAGCGCTCTTCGCATTATAATTTCTTTTCTCATATCAAAATAATGCTCCCTGATATTTCAATGCATACAAAACCTTTCGTTTCTCATTTGACCTTCTAACTTCAGCAACATTTCGTAACGCCTAATTTAATTTTACCTTCTTTTCCCTTATTTGTACAGTAATATATAAAATTGTCCACAAAATTATAAATAATGAAATAATCATAAAACTGGTAAAATAACTTATATATGTAAGCAAAATCCCGATAATGATCGGACCGAAAGCCTGCCCTGTATCTGCGATAGTTCCAAATACACCAAGACTTGCTCCGAGTCGTTTATCCGATGCTACTTCTGCTACATAAGCAACGGTAGAAGTAGTTACGATTGCCTCTGCCGCACCAAAAAATATCGCTACTGCTATCAACGCATAAAAATTAGAAGTTAATGTAAAACCTACAAATGAAACAGCACAAAGAAACATACCCAGTGAAATAAGTTTCCATCGTTCCATTCTGTCTGAAAGATAGCCCATAACAGGTTTTAACACCACAGAAGTACCCGTTATAACAGACCACAAAATTCCAGCGTAAAGCACAGAAAGATGGTATTCTTTTACTACTAATATTGGTAAAAATGCCATTGCCGCACCCATTGTCATGTTCTGAAATGATTCCATCGATGAAGTCATCAGTATTTTCAAATTCTTGGCCGTTTCTTTTAGCCCGTCAAAGACCTTGCTAAAAGAATCCTTTATCCTTCTATGCTCAGTAGATGGCTCTATTTTAGGAAGTAAAAATAAAGCTATCACCAGCGCAATCAATCCTAAAACTCCGCAAAATAAATAAGCATAGCGAAAATGGCCGAGATTGTATTCCTGTCCTTTAGACAGAGAATATAATAACCAACCGCCAACCAAACCTCCCAGTGCGTTAGTTCCAATTTTTATCACGGAAAAAAGTGACAGGTACTTTCCTTTTTCTTTACCGGCAATATTAGCAACAACTGCATTTGCCACAGGCCCGTATATTGAGGTAGCCATCCCGTGAATGACCCTTACAATAATAAGCGTCCAGGCTACGGTTACAAAGACATAACTGAAGGGCATAATGGCAAAAAGGAACGCGCCAAAAAGAAGCATTCTTTTTCTGCCAATGTAATCAGATAAAGCACCCGAGGGAGCTTTTAAGAAAATACCCGTTATGGTAGACGCCCCAACTATTATACCTATTAATGCCGGGGAAGCTCCCAAATACAACGCAAAAAGTGGTAATAATGGCGTCCTTGCAATGTTATAACTCAATCGTGCAGAAAAATCTACTAATGAAATATTAACAAACGAGCGCCACTTGCTCATAATTACTTTGCTTCACTCTCCAACTGTTTTTTGAAATAAGCATATAATGCGTCATAAAGATAAAATTCTTTTTCAAGAGTTTCGTAGTCGTCCTTGCATATCAATCTATAACCTCTACCAAAAATATCAAGTGCAACAGCAAGAGGCGAATTTACTACATCCGAATCTGCTTCGCTTACAATTGACTGAACTTTTTTCAATGCAGGATCCTGAATGTCATACTTCTCCATAAAAGCATCAAACGAGCATTTATTGCCATGATGCCCCAGCTCTACCCCTTTCATATCAAATGGAGTTCCTTCCTTTACCGTTGATGGATCCGTATCTCTCACAACAAAAATAAACTCCGCATCAGGATCAATAAACCTCTTGATAAGCCATGGACATGCAACCCTATCTACATGAACTCTTTCTCTTGTGACCCACTTCATAAAACACCCCCTTCCTTTCTTTTGTATTCTATCGCCTTTACCAATATCTCCAAATTATTCTGGGAGATTTCTGATAATTTATTTTGAGGTTTGTAATATTTCTTTTTCGTCATTACGCACTCTTTTCCTTGTTGTGCCTTATAACAAGTGAATATAATGACGAAGTAATCTCATAGTAATACCTGGTTGGTGCCTGACACAAATAGGCAATGAAAAATGAGAGCAATGACTCGTAGTACAAGGACATTAAAAACAAAAAAAGGGCAGGTGTACACCTGCCCTTTAAAAATTTACTTATTTTTAGTTTTTTTTACCCGCCATATGTAATCGTTATTGTCCTTGTATCATTGTCCCAGCCGACATCACAACCGAGAGATTCAGTAACAAAACGGAGTGGCAACATTGTTCTGTCATTTATGATAATTGGTTTTACATCATGATTGTCTTCATCTATCCACACCGCTATCCCGTTTACTCTTGCCTTTGGGTTGTCTATCCAGAGCTCAATCGTTATGTTACCAAAATTAATCGTTACTTTTCTTGTTGTATTTTCCCAATTGATTGTTCCTCCAAGTGCTTCAACTATTGCTCTAATGGGAACAACTGTTCTTGACCACTCAGGAATGATTACGGGCTTTGTACCTCTTCCAGATCTATTTCTTGAGAAACACCGTTAACGGCCATATACGGGTCATCAGGATGGAGAGTGATAGATATATTGCCTACAGGAAAAATATCTATTCCTCCCCATTCATAAAATAGATTGTTAAATTCTTTTTCGTACAGTCCGGCAAGATTGCTATCATTAATTATCAGTACATTTTCGTCATTTGCTTTGTTTGCATGTTTCGAGGGATTATAACTGCCTGTAATAACAATTTCATTATCAATGATAAACACTTTATGGTGCATTGTTTTAGAATTCTTGTCGTATATTACGTTTGCCCCCGCTTCTTTAAGGTCATCGTAGGTGCACCACTGTGATTTCTGCCGTGCTTCATATATGCCTCTTACCTTTATCCCTTGTTTTATCTTTTTTATTATTGCATCTTTGATAGGAATGCTTGTAAAGGCGAACGTGGCAAAATCAATTGAATGCTTTGCATTCTCTATTACTGAAACAATATGTTCTTCAACATGGTCTTCCGGTGCAAAGTAACACTGGATATTTATATCCCCTACCGTTACATCAGGATAAGGCGTATTCATAGGAGACTTTGCACCAAATTCGCCGTTCCACATTTCATTAAACTCTGTGGTGTAATTATCGGCAAGTTCTTCTGAGTTAATAAGTAAAGAATTGTTATTGTTATAAAACAAGCCATTTTCAGTCCAATTTGTCGAGCCGGTCCATACTTCTGAGCCGTCTATTATCATAAATTTATTGTGCATGAAATTGCTTTTACTATGGTCTGTTCTTAATATGTTTTTGTCATCAAGAGGAGAGACAATATCCCATTCATCCGCTGCTTCTTCATTGTCCATAATGACTCTCACATCAATGCCTTTCTGGTGTGCCGAGAGAAGATCGTTTACAAGATTCTCATCGTTAATGTCGTATACTGCAATGTAGATGCTCTTCTCTGCTGAATCTATGAGTTGTTCTATCTCTCCCTTTACTTCGCCGCTTTGCCCCGGCAAGAACCAGAGGTTGATTGCAGGATTTTCCGCAGGACCGATGTCATTTTCTTTAGGACCGACGTCCTTAACAAAGTAAATAAAAATAAATATCAAGATTACCGCAAACACTGCAAATAATTTGTTTATCCCCTTTAAGTTATTCCTCATTTTATCTCCATAATACCTATTATTACTTATTCTAAAACTTATGTTTCAGCATCTGGCTCCTAACCCTGTCTTACATTGTTGCCATCGATAAAATATAAATTATTTCAGATAAATATTTCACTCTCCTTTTTCTGCAGTATAACGTTTATCTACTAACGAAATTAATTCTTCTAATTTCATTACCTTAAATCTTTTGTTTGGGACTTGCTTAGCTGTTTGAAGAAATCTTTCATCGTTTGTAACAAGAATATCAACAACCGAAGCATCAATAAAATAGTCTCTGTCAAAGAAATCATTGTCTCTATCCTTAATACCCTGTACTAGCCTCTCATAAATACGTGTTATACCATAACCTAAAAAAGCCGATACATGTGGCAATTTCTTGACAAGAAAATCATTTTTTACATCAAACATGTGAGTGAACCAATTTTGAGCAGTTGTATCAAAATTATCAAACCAGTCTTTGTATCCATTCCTAATAGATTTCTGTGTTTCATTGATAAAAACTGGCTGGTTAAGTAAAGAACGAAATGCATTTTCCATTATTTGACTATAATCTCCTTTTAAGGTCTGTGTTTCAAAGAAGAACAATGAATTAGCCACTGAAGGGTTTTTTAAATTGCTAAATAGGTTATGAGTTTCCTTCTTTGCCATAAGTGATTGTTTATAAAACAACGGTCTCAACTCCTTCCCCTCTTTTTCAAGCAATTCATTCGATAGTTGTAGAATCTTGCCATTAGTTATTTTCTCATATTCTAGCAGAGTCTGGAGGTAAAGGGAAGAGTTTGAATCAGCTAAGCCCGAAAGTTCTTGTAATAACGTCACAGACCCTACAACTTCTAACCTTTCATTTTTTACAAGTTTTTTTAGCTTATTTAATGTATTAACATATTTCAACTGCTGAGCTAGATATGCAAATGCATTATTGTCAAATAGAACTTTCAATAAACACCTCCCCCTTTCGTTCTTCTTTTTATTTTACTGCCTTTACAAAATATTTCCAAATTTAAAGATTTACCTGTTGAGAGAGATTTTTAGCGGTAACGAATTTGCTAATTTTTCTTGCTTCAGATTCTAATATCTTATTATACTCGTTATTATTTTGCTGATTATTTACATTTTTTATTTTATCACTTCCCAATGTCCGCCTTTATCTGGACCAACTCTTTTAATAATACTTAAGTTTTTTAATTTCAAAACATTTTTATCAACAGCAGTATTGCTAATATTTAATATTTTAGATATTCTATTTTTAGTAATTTTTTCATCTTCTAAGATGAAAAGGACAATTTTTAACTGATTTTCTACCAACTTACTACCAACCTTATCTACCAACTTACTACCAACCTTATCTCCCAACAAAGTTAACAGTTCCTTTCTTGATAAATTCTGGATTTTCTGGGTAGTTTTCTCCACAGTTTCTTGAGATTCAATCCTGATATTTTTAAGCATTGTTTTATCAAACAAATTTGCATAGAAAGAATGCTCATAAAATTTGAATTCAGGAGCCAACAAATTTGATAATTTCATTGCATTTTTTATCCTGTTAATTCCTGTCCCTAGCTTTTCAACAAAGATGGTTCTTGATAAAAGTGACGCAATAATAGGATTTCTTGTTTTGCTGATTGTGCCAAACTCCTCAGGCTTTAACCATTTAACAAGTCCACCGGGATTAAAAGCAACTATTTTATTCCTATATACCTCTACTATAATATCAGAAGATTTGTCAAAATAATCTCTATGCATTATAGCATTTACTATTACTTCTCTGTATGCTTCTTCAGGATACTGAGGTATTTCTTTTCTTCTTGCCGTCTTTATTTCAAACTCTATCTTTATCCTTCTTTTTACAAAGTTGATTGCCTGCTTTATGTTTTCCAAAATTCCGTCGTCGTATATCTTTCTATCTAAAATATTCACCTTATCATTTGTTTGATATTCCGCGCAAACAACTTTTGAGGTCATAAAGAATTTTGCAGGATTTTTGGCAAAAAACAATACACCCGCATTATTCAGCAAAATTTTATTTTTTACCTTCTTAGCAATGCCAAGATTAATAAGCAGAGATTTAGCATCATTAATATTTGTTAAATTTGACTCTTTTAAATAACTATAAAATTTCTGTTCGTCAAAATCATCAGGATAGACAAAATCTTCATTTACCTGCTCATCAAACGTTAGTTTCCCCTCTGTATATGCAAAAGAAAGAATCTCATCTCTTGAAAGTTTTTGGGAATTTGAGCCATTTCTTACAAAAAAACCTTGCGAACATAAATAAGGCTTTTTGTCTCCCTCTGACACTTCAACAACTAATACACTGTTTTCATATGTAGATAGTTTGATTTCAATAGGAGGATCACAATTTCTTACAGCATCAAATATTTGAGATTTAACTTTATTTGTAATTTTTATTCCTTTTATTTCCCCGTTATCCGTTATTCCAATAAAAATTCTACCGCCCTGAGAATTGGAAAAGGCAACAATCTCTTTTGCAAGACTTTTATCAATACTCTCTTTAAATTCCACAAAGAAACTTTCGCCAGTTTTCAGGATAAGTTCAAAATCTTTCTCGTTCATTTTACACCCTCTTCTTTTTATTTTACTGCCTTTACAAAATATTTCCAAACTTATTTTGGAGGTTTCTGATAATTTTTTGATTTTCACTCTCGACTGCTTTCCTGAGGATTTCTTTTGCCTTTGTTGAAACCGAACATTTGAATATAATAAATGACCAAAAGATTTGTACTGCAAATAAAAAGGGAGGAAAGATATGGAACCTATAGATTGTGAAGATATTTATAATGACGGTGAGCATTATGATCTGCAAAACAGAAACTTTACAGAAGATATCCCGTTTTACTTAAAACAAATTAAAAAATACGGCGAACCGGTTCTTGAAATAGCATGTGGAACAGGCCGCATCACTATCCCCGTAGCAGAACAAGGAATACAGATTACCGGCCTGGATATATCAGAGCCCATGCTCGCCTTCGCTAAAAAGAAAGCAGCATCAAAAGATGTTCATATTGAGTGGGTTCGAGAAGATTGCCGTAATTTTAACTTAGATAAAAAGTTTGCGCTTATTCTTTTGCCGTTCAATTCAATAGCGCATCTTCACAGTTTAGAGAGCATAGAATCTTGCTTTTCCAGTGTAAAAGAACATTTAAAAGACAGCGGCAGATTTATCATCGATATTTTTAATCCTCGCCTC
>DBOM01000025.1:7440-7779 GCA_002299965.1 Caldiserica bacterium UBA646
GTTACCGTAACGGAAAACAATATTTATAACAGTGCCACCCAGATAAACAGAATTAAGTGGTATTTTCATACTGAAAAAGAAAAAGAGGAGTCGGTAAAAGAGCTTAATATGAGGATTTTCTTCCCGCAAGAGCTTGATGCACTTTTGCATTACAACGGATTTGAGATTGAAACTAAATTCGGGAATTATGATGAAACACCATTTAAAACATCTTCGCCAATACAGCTTGTAATTTCCCGCCCGAAATAGCAATTGAATATTACGGCATATCATTTTGAATTTTGCCGCGATAGATTATAATATGTTCAGAAGTAAAGATTTAGAGAGGCAAATATGAGA
>DBOM01000028.1 GCA_002299965.1 Caldiserica bacterium UBA646
TCCCTGAACTCTTTTGTAGTCGTTGTTTTATCTCTCAGCAGTGTTAATTTATGTTGCATTAAAGGATGGTTTAGTACGTAAACATTTTCTCTCATTGATTCCTCCTATTTTATATAGCTAATTCCCTGGTAAAGAGGGAATTGGTTTGTTAATTCTTTTACGTTTTTTCTTACTTTTTCAAGTTCTTCTTCATTGTTTCTGTTAACGATTGTTTTATCAATTAATTCTGCTACAATCTCCATTTCTTTTTCTTTCATTCCCCTTGTCGTAAGGGCAGGTGTTCCCAGTCTCAGTCCGCTTGTTTTTGTATGCGGGAGCGGGTCAAATGGGATTGCTTCTTTATTTGTTGTTATTCCTACTGAGTCAAGCAGTCTTTCGGCATCTCGTCCCGTGATGTTTTTACTTGTCAGGTCGATGCTCAGCAGATGATTGTCTGTCCCTCCGCTTATCAGCCGGTATCCGCGATTGCTTAATGAACCTGCAAGGGTTTTAGCATTTTTTAAGATTTGTTTCTGATATTCTACGAAATCCGGTTGCATTGCAAGTTTTAATGCTACTGCTTTTGCGGCAATAATGTGTTCTAACGGTCCTCCCTGCGTTCCGGGGAATATCGCTCTGTTTATCATTTTTGCATATTCTTCTTTAAATAGGATCATTCCGCCTCGTGGCCCTCTTAATGTTTTGTGCGTCGTGGTTGTGACAAAATCAGCGAAAGGAACAGGTGTCGGATGGAGCTTCGTTGCAACAAGGCCCGCGATGTGAGCAATATCTACCATGAGGTATGCGCCTACCAATTTTGCAATGTCATGGAATTTTTCAAAATCTATAAACCTAGAATATGCGCTTGCTCCTGCGACAATAACCTTCGGTTTGTATTTTTTTGCGAGGTCTTCTACTTCGTTGTAATCAATGAGCTCTTTTTCTTTATCCACTCCGTAATGTATTACGTTGAAGTATTTCCCTGATATGTTTACAGGGCTTCCATGGCTCAGGTGGCCTCCTGCATTTAAATCCATTCCCAGGAATGTGTCCCCCGGCTGCATCGTTGCATAGTACACGGCAACATTTGCTTGTGTGCCCGAGTGAGGTTGTACGTTTGCTCCCTCTGCTTCAAATAGAGTTTTTGCGCGTTCTATTGCAAGGCTTTCTACGACATCAATGAATTCGCATCCGCCATAGTATCTTCTATTTGGATATCCTTCGGCGTATTTATTTGTTAACACCGATCCCTGTGCTTCGAGAATAGGATTTTGGACAAAATTTTCTGATGCGATAAGTTCGAGTTTATTCCGTTGTCTGTTTAGTTCATCTTCCAGTGCTTCTGCTACTTCTCTGTCTACATCTACTATTTTCATAAAGGTTGACCTCCTTCGCTATACTTTACTAAACTTTCGATAAAAATCAACTATTGGCATCTATGTGGTAGAACTGCTCGAATTTTTTACGCAGCGATTCCGGGATGTCAAACGCCTCGTTGATGAAGCTGCTTTTTATTACTTTTTCCGGCGTATCTTCCAGCTGAATTTTCCCGTTCGACAGCACGAACACTTTTTCGCTGACAAATTGTACGGCTTCAATATCGTGCGTTGCGATGAATACAATGCTTTTTTCTCCAAGTTTTTTTAGCAGCAAGGAAACTTCAATTTTGTATTTGGGATCAAGAAAATTGAAGGGTTCGTCTATCAGGACGATGTCGGGCGATTGGGCGAATATTCTACCGAGAAGGACCCTTTTTCTTTCTCCCGTGCTCAGCGAAAGGAAATTTTTGTCCTTGATGTTTTCAAGATGCAGTTCGTTAACTACCTCTTGGATCTCTCTGTCTGCTTTTTCGAATGGAAAGTTTCCCCAGCTGATTATTTCTTCTATTGAAAGAGGAATATTGGGCATTTCACTTTCAAGGAATCCTATTGTTTGAGAAATTTCTTTTAAGGTGAACAAACTTAAATTCTTTTCATTGATTGAAATGCTTCCATTTTTGTAAGGGAGAAACTTTATAAGTATTTTAAGGAGTGTGGTCTTTCCGCTTCCATTTTTCCCGATGAGGCAATAAACACCGTTTTCCTTG
Organism: Caldiserica bacterium UBA646; assembly: GCA_002299965.1. Classification (GTDB taxonomy): domain Bacteria; phylum Caldisericota; class Caldisericia; order Caldisericales; family Caldisericaceae; genus UBA646. Next base: position 2,066 of record DBOM01000028.1, read on the forward strand.
ATTTCCAGATCGAGGTTGTTCAGGACGTTATTTATCCCGTATGAAAAACATAATCCTTTTATATTAATGCTGTGCATTTTTACTCCTGAAGAAGAGATAAATAAAGAAAGGGGCACCGATGAGTGCGGTTATAGTGTTAATGGGTATTTCTTGAGAAGGAAGTACCGTCCTTGATATTAAGTCGAATACGGGAAGCAGTGTAGCGCCTAAAAGAAGTGTAACGATTGTTAATTTTTTTCTTTCTTCCCCTGCAATAAGCCTTCCGATATGCGGTGTAAAAAGCCCGATGAAGCTTATGCTTCCGGCAATCATTACTGACGCTGCTGCAATCAGGGCAGAAACGGCGAGCATTAGCGGCACGAATTTACTGAGGTTGATGCCAAGCGAATGAGCGGTAAGGTCGCTTGAAAGATAGATGTTCATCTTTTTTGCATTGAGTAGAATGTATATAAATCCTGCGACAAGAAAAGGTACTGCAAATAAAAATTCTGAGATATTTGCAGTATTAAAGCCCTTTAATGCCCAAAATGTGCTTTTAATAAATATATCTTTTTTGTAGAAGATGAGAAAATTATTTACAGCGGATAGCATATACGATATTGCGATACCCAGGAGGACTATTGCTATTTTTGATTCCAGGAAATTCTTTAATCTTGCGATTTTTACAATGCCAAATATTAGTATTACTGAAAACGAGAAAGCAATAATGGACATTATGGATATGCCAAATAGCGTACTGCTTACGCCAAGCATAATTGCAACACTTATTCCTAATTCTGCAGCGGATGATATACCTAAAAAGTACGGATCAACCAGCGGGTTTCGAAAGATTGTTT
>DBOM01000054.1 GCA_002299965.1 Caldiserica bacterium UBA646
AATAAATTTACATTTTCAAGTGTGGAGGCGCCCGCATGGCAAGACGCGAGAAGGGCGGATAGCAGGCTATTTACCCGACGAGCAACGCAGCCATGCGGGAGATGGATCGACGCATGAAAATGTTATTCTTTGTCGAGCCCTAAGGACACCGAATACAAATGCAGAAAACATAGAAGTTCTGAGCGGCGCTGAACAAATCGCAAAGAATGGGTCAGAGACCTACATAAAGATAAACCGGTTCATGAACAGAATCGTTCACCTTCACAACTACATTAACACAGATACACTTTACGATATTCTGGTGAATGAACTGTATGATATAAAGGAATTTTATGTAAATCTGTTTGAAATTATTAAGGAATATGACAATGAGGAGGTGTAACCGATGAAATATATTAGAAGATTTTTAGTGCTGTTTTTGGTGGTAATTCTTGGCCTTGCCTTTAATATCGGCATTTCAAAAGCCGAGGAACCAACCGTCTATAAGATTGGTGCGATATTGCCATTGACAGGAACTCTATCCGAGATTGGTGAAAATGCAAAAAAAGGTATTTTGTTAGCGTTAGCAGAGGCTAATAAACAATATAAGGCAAAAGGGATAGAGTTTGAAGTTTTACTGGAGGATACCAAGACATCCCCCAAAGATGCTGTAAATGCTTTAAACAAGCTGATTAACGTAGACAGGGTTGGCTTCGTCATAGGACCGATTTCAAGCGGAGCTACACTTGCGGTCGCGCCTATTGCTGAAAGTAACGGAGTTATATTAATTTCGCCCGGAGCTAGTAGCCCAGAATTATCAGAAGCCGGGGATTATATTTTTAGAACCTGGCATTCTACTTCTTACGAAGGGAGAATGTTCGCCGAACACCTACATAAGACCCTTAGAACCAAGAGTATTGGCGTGCTGTTTATCAATAATGAATATGGAATAGGACTATTAGATGAATTTACTAAAACTTTTAAATCGTTAGACGGAAAAATCTTATTTCAAGAAGCATTTCAGCAGAATCGGTCTGATTTTAGGCCCATATTAAGTAAAATCAAACCGATCTCTAAGCAAGTTGACGGCATCTATATAATTGGTTATCATAATGAGACAGGAGCCCTTCTTAGACAATCAAAGGAAATGATGATTAATGCGCGCTTTTTCTGTTCTGATGCTAATCAAGATCCGAAACTAATTGAAATTGCTGGTTCAGCAGCCGAAGGACTAATCTATCCTCATGCCAAGAAACCCGATATCACAATACCGTATGTCAGTGACTTCCAATCAGGCTACAGAAAGAAATTTGGGGAAGAGTATGGGACGACGAGTGACACAGCGTATGATGCATTCAATCTCCTATCATTAGCTATTTTAAGATATGGATATAATCCCTTATTGGCAAAAACTTTTCTACTTAATACAAAAGGTTACAATGGAGCGTCAGGTACAATATCGTTTGATAGTCATGGTGATGTGTTAAAAGAATTCGAGATTAAAACCGTAAAAAATGGTAAGTTTGTGATTTATTAACTGTTTGTTATCATTGGAAGTAGGTTATGGTAAGCAAAAAGACCGCAATAATCATCGGCTCAAGCGGAGAAATAGGGAATTTCATCTCACAAAAACTTGCATATAATAATGTCAGAGTAATTTTAGCTTCAAGAAATTATGAAGTAAATTCAAGGATCGTATCAGAGATTAAAAATAAAGGGGGAGAAGGTTATCCATATAAACTCGACGTCACTATACCGGAAGACGTATTTTCTTTCATAGATGATGTTGGCATCAAACATGGACCGGTTCATTTCCTGATCTATTTGTCAGGCACCGGACTTCCCAAACCCCTATCAGACACTTCGGTCGAATACTTGGATAATGTTGTAGATGTCAATTTCAAAGGTTTCTTTCTTGCTGTACAAAGAATAATTCCTTTGATGAAGAAAAATAATTTTGGACGAATAGTAGGATTTGCTTCACCCGCTGGTAAAAAAGGGTTAGGTTTTGCCAGTGCCTATAGTGCTTCTAAAGCAGCTTTGATCAATTTTTGTCAATCCGTATCTTTAGAAATAGCGCATCACAATATTACCATAAACTCAATCTGTCCAAAGGGGCTTCAAACATCCTTCTCCAAGAAAGCTTGGACAATGCTTGCTACTTACAAGGGATTGACGTACGAGGAGCTCCTGAAAAATAAGTTAGATGAGGTGGGAATTCAAAGAAGATTGGATTTAGAAGACCTGTGGCCGGTGGTAGATATGTTGTTATTCCGTTCATCTAATGCTTTAACCGGACAATCAATCAACATTTGCGGAAGTTATGAAGTAAGGTAAAAAGAATTATGTCCAACATGCCAAATGCAAAACAATTAACTGAATTGCAAAACAAATTCTTAATTGACCTAATTAGTTATTACAATAACAAGAGTCAGAGAAGAGAGCGAACTGAATTATCTAAAGAAGTTACTCTAAAAAAGGCGTTCGATAGTATATTGAATAACGAATATTTTAAATCTACTTTAGAATGGTTTGTAATATGGGGAAAAAAACATGACGAACCCACAGACTTATCTTTTCTTGTGGGCGGAACTGGGAGATCTCGAAGGATAATCGGTCTCTATACTCACAAGGATTATTCCAAGCATTTTTTCAAATTTGTCACCACTTTTAGTGTTTTTTGTTCAAAGTATAAACAGCCAGATACTTCGTTTATAATTTCAACCACCCCATATAGATCTGATATCGGAAAACGTTTTTATAGGCATTTTGTATTACTTAACTTTGAAGATATTGCCAAGATGTGGATAGACGAAATTCATGATGAAACAAAAATTGAGCCCTCAAATGCCATTGAGGTGCTAAAAAAACAATACGATATATTAAAGAATAAGATAGAACAAGATAACAACTTCAAGCAGAGGGTAGAAGCCAATATCGTTAATCCAATTTCTAGAGCTTTTGATACAACAATTTTAGATGAAGATGAAATCGTTAAGTTTATTAATAGCTTTTGCTGGTTGAAGCTGGCGCACCCTGAAAATTGGAAGATGATGATATATTTTCCAGGAATAATCTCAAAAGAATTTGAAGGTGTTCCACTTGGGGTAAATATCGGATTAAAGGAAGTAGTCCCCGATAATATAGTATTTTTCCTCAATATGGTGACTCTTTTGTTTTGCACAAGAGAATCAGTGGATTTTTTTGAGGAATGGGCCAAGAGAGAAGAGAAAAAACGGACAAGAGATGTCCATTATCTAAATAAATTACTTGGAGATTTTCAACATACCATTCTTCAATCCATTATAGACTCTATAAGGTATTTTATGAAAGGATCTGCCTCGGAGCATTCTCGTATTGCCAAACTTCTTACTTATATATCTCAAAGAGGTACTTACCTTGACCAACTTTCCGATTTTATAGCTACTTCTCCAAAGAATAACGCTGTAAGGTCTGTAACATTTAACCGCAGTGCATTAGAAAACGAGTTTATAGACTCTGGAATATTTATTCGGAAGATATCTCCAGTTTCGACTATTTCTGATGGTATTAATGAATGGAGAAATTTATTTAAGCCAAAAATAGACTTAGAACCAGACTCAAATATAAATATAGAAGGTGTATGTTGGGGACCTATTCAAACAATAATAGAAAATTTAATTGCAAATTCACTTAATTATGCGTTTGATTCTGAGAAAAAAACCAAAATTTATATCCGCTTTTGCAAACCAAATAACAATCAAAATGGAGAGACTTATCCAGCTATCATTTATTGGGATGATGGGAAGGGATTTGAAAAAGAGACCTGTAACAATATTCCAAGATGGTATGGAAGTGGTCCCACATTATCTGAGGGACGAAAAGGTTATGCTTACTGGTTAATTGGAAAAATAATGGATCATATAGGCGGTGAACTAAAATTATTAATATACGCTAATAATAATTCTCTAATTCAATTAGATAATGATAATTTAGATGCTCCTAATTATATTATACCTATTTGCGAGGAATACTTTAAAAAAAAATTGTTTAACAATGAAATTTTACGAAGTGGAAATCGTCGCATAATACATATATTAGTTTTTAAAAACAGATACTGGCAGGAGCTACCTGTATGAATTATACATTAATAGTTGAGAAGAAAAGAAGTAATAATACCGATGAACTTATGGAGGTTCTTCAAAATAATGCAATACTGGAACTATTCGAAAATAAACGAATTAGCGTAATTCTTAATGCTCACCTTGAGAATAAGAATAATATAAGAAGAATTATTTTCCACGCAAGTGGAAGAGATGGTGTTGAATCTTATGAAGCATCACAGTTTTTAGAGGAAATTTTAGAATGGAAAAACAACGAAACTTTGCTCTTTGCGGTATCAGAAGGTATAGATCATCAAACAGAAATGAAAAAAAAGATTAATGAAAAAAAAGCTGAGAATTCATATGCTGATTCGTACACGTCCTATGTGAGAGCTTTCAAAGAAAAGTTAAATGAGGTGAAGCGTGGAGCAGAATAATAAGCACATAGATGAAGCATTAGGTTTAGTTGATAAAGAGTATAAAAAGAAAAACTTAAGTAAACTTTTTAATAACCTCCTCCATCTCTTCCTTCCCCACGACATAGATATGCAAGCATTGATTCTGGCCGAAGAGGGGAAAGCAAACTACCTCGAACAAATGTATAACGACAATATTGATTATTATCAAAAGGTTAATAAATTACAATCGAAGATAAGGGAACTTGACGAAATCGAATGGATAAACAAAGAGAGACTTAATGACCTTGTTAACGATGCCTCAAGTTTTTTTGAAAAACTTAAGGGAAAGGAAAAGAATCTCCGTGAAGTTTTAGAGCATAACTGGCAAAGTGACAAGGTTAACTCCTTCCACGACTGGTATTGCGCCCTTAACTCATGCCTAAGAGGTAAAGATGCTTGTAAATAAGGAAAAACAAAATGGTAAAGCAGGCATCCTTAAGAGTTAAGAATATTGAAAAACTTTTATCACTGCCAGATGAAAATCTTTGAGAAAGTAAGAAAATATTTATACTGGATCCAAGGAGCATAATAAATGGGCTTTACACTCCAGCCGGCGACAAAGGAAGATTTTATTGACAGAGAAGATATCCTGGAGGAAATGCTCCATACCCTTACGGATAAGAAAGTAAGAATGGGGTATGCCCTTGTCGGGCCCAGGAGGATCGGCAAGACCTCTATATTTAAGGAAGCGTCCAGAAGATTAAATCAAAGAAAGGACATTGTTGCCGTTTACTTTTCGCTTTGGAACCTTATTGAAAACACCGCCGTTGAATTCTGCAACCAGATTACCATCTCCATTATTGAAGCTACGAAAAAGAGGCTGTCTTTAAAATATAAGATCCAGCATATTCTCAAGGTACCTGCTACAAAGTTGTTTGATTTTCTGAAAACTATTGATTTTAAGCTAAGTATTTTTGAAGATATTGAGATTTCACTGGCCGCAGGCAAAAAAGGGGAGATGGATATAAATGTTCTTATTGAAAAAGTGTTTGAGTTTGCTGAAAGGCTTGCATCGGAACTTGATATGAGATTGGTTTTGATTCTGGATGAATTCCCTTCGATTATGGATGTCAAAAACGGGACAAAGCTCGGTGAGGGCATAATCAGAAAGATAAGAACCATTCAGGAAGATTTGACCGGAACCATTCTCTGCGTATCCGGCTCTATAAGAAAAACCATGGATGTAGCAGTGCTTTCCCCATCCGCTGCTTTTTACAGGCAGTTTATAATAAGGCATATAGGCCCCTTCAATATCTCAGTGGTCAGAGACCTGATGGTGCGAAACATACAGCGCGATATAAATGAAGACGCGGGGGAAGAATTATATAATCTTACAAACGGGATTCCTTTCTATGTGCAGTTTATTGGTAGGGAGCTGGACAGGACAGGAGATAGGACAGTAGACCGGAAACTGGTCCAAAAGGCTTTCCGTAATTTTCTTGATCAGGAGGGCGACATACTCTTTTTTGAGGAGTTTAAATCATTAAGTGATAAGGAAAAGAGCATAATTTATGCAATGGCAGTACATAATCTCAAGACTCCAAGAGACATATGCAGGATAACAGGGAGCAATTCGAATGTTGTGAGCCGATATATTGAGTATTTCACAGACAAGGGCATTCTTTCAAAGCAGGATAAGGGCTTATACGAATTCACTGACCCGGTTTTTAAGACATGGTTAAGGAAAAAATATATGCCTACAATTTTGTAGGCTATATATTTGTAGGGGAAATTGTAGGATGATCGGAAGTGTTCTAAAAATTAATCAATAATTTTGCGAATTGAAACAGAATTAGAAGGTAAAGATATGGAAAGTGCCTGTCCTATGTAAGACTGAAAGAGGAATTTTGATTGTAGGTGAGTTCGCTCTTGATAAGGATGGACACTTTATAAATATCCCGACTAAACAGGAAATGCTGAAAAAGGTAAAAAAGAGCTTATAATGATTATACATTATCAAAATGAGTCACTTGGCACTGAAATATCTCATTCTATAGGAAGGTATTTGAAATATTGCTTAAATGTGCAGAACATAGAATTGACAGAACTAAATGTGGATGGCCGAGAAAAAATTATCGATGATCCAAATGATTTACATATCTTAGTATTTACAAATGGACTTCATGATTTCACATATTGGTTTACATTATTTAACCAGTTAAAAAAAGATATAGCGACTCAAGAATATTGTATTAATATCATCGACTTAACATGGCAATACAACTTCCCCTTAACTGTTTCTCCAGGTGGAATAATTTCCATACGGAATAATGGCTGTAAATCTTGGTTGGCAAGGCTAACAACCAAATGGTTAAACCAGAAAACGTATTTGGGCATTGCAAATTATTCTCTAAGAAGTTTCGTCAAAGCTATGCAACATGAAATTGAAAAACCATCATCAAGATACACGTCATCTGAAGACTATATAAGGGCATACAATTGGATTTATATTGAGGAAGACTTACTTAAATTATGGAGATAAGCTCATGATGAGAAAGATTAACATCCTAATATTAGAAGATAAGCCGGAAGTTTGCCCAGATCCAATACCTTACGAATATATCGAAAACATAAACAGTATGACAGATACTGATATAGAAGCTGTTACAACGAAATCTAAATTTAACGAATTGGATTCCAAGATACTAAAACAAGCTTTTGATATTGCTATTCTTGATTATTCACTTTGGCACTTTGATACAAAGGGAAATGGTTGGATTTATATGGAAAAAATCTTGGCAAAAAATCCATATTGCAATATCGTGCTGGTAACAGCCCTCAATACAATTCAGAAGGATATTAATGAGCTATCTGAAGATTTGCAAGCTTTAATCTCAGTGAATCCTAATGTTAAATATATTCCAAAGAGTACAGATTTTACAAGTCAGATTGTTAATTATGTTGAAGAAATAATCAATAATTTGAAAGCAAGATGGAAGCTACAAGAACAAATTATTGACTGTGCTATCGCTGCCTATAAGGAGTTCATGGGGAAAGAGATAGGGTCGTTAATCGAAAAACCCGATAAAGAGATACCTGGAAAAGAAGATACCATGGTTTTGGACACGATAACGGAAGAAGAGATCCGTAAAATGTTTGTCCCCCTCATACACAAACATAGGATAATCGTTTGTACAGAAGAGGGTGGTGTGGAGAATAAAGTCATTTATCGCGTTGACAGACCTATTTTTTATATATTCAGCGATCCCCTTGATGGCTCCAGTGCTATGAAATGCTGGATTAAAACACTGAAGGAAAAAGCTCATTCAAATTTGACAAAGCGATTACCGGAAGTAATTGATGATCATGCTGATAAAGTTATTTGGGAAAATAGATATGGTCCCATGAAATTAAACTCACCGATGATTTCTATCGTTTTGGCGGAAAGGCATCATGTTGTTGGAAATGTATTGGTAAATCTTTTTACAGGCGATATTTACAAGTCTGTAGATTCTGGTAATTTTAGGTCAAAGATTGACCAAAGCACATTTGAACTATCAGAAAACTGGAAAGAACTTAGGTTTAGAGATTTTTCTGATGAATTTGATAAGCTTCTTATTTGCACTCTTCAATCTGTCAAGTATAAGAAATATAAGCAGGAAAAGGAAGGAAAGCCCCAGGATTTTCAATTTCTTATGCATTTCAGAGAGTGTATCCAGCCTTTGATACCACATGATTATGATTTGGAGAAGACTTTTAAAAAGAGAAAGCAGAGAAATGATTTTACACCGGGGCCTGGACGGATACTGTTTCTGACAGAAGTTGCAGAGAAATATTCAGGCCATGTTGAAGATGCTGAAAAGGAGTTATATTCTTGTATACTTTCTTCAGGAGAACCCTTGACGGAATGGGTGGGATGGTTTGCATTTCTTCGCCATACCAAAAACTTGTCTGCTTACTGTTTGAGGACAGGTGATGGGAATATATGCCAGCACAGAATTCAACGTTCTAATATAAAAGGAACGATGATACCGCCTGAAGTGGCTTCTTTATTCAAAAGCGGCATGATGGATTTTGAGGTCTTACATACAGGGTATAGAGATGCAATGCAGAATTATACAGATTCCATTGTTGTCTTTTTTAATAATGATGAAAGCTGGAAAAGGATTTTTGAACGGAAACTTTATGAAAGAATGTCAGATACTTTTACTCGAATAGTTACCTGAGAGTGATTTAGTGTACTTTTAGATTGCAGAAAACTAAAATGATTAAAAAAGCAATAATTATCTCTGAAGATGAGAAATTTTACAGAACTCTAAGAAGGGCATGCAAAAGCTTGAGCGATAGGAGTCGAGCATGATCTTTGTTCATTATAAAAGTGAAGAATGGCATGATGAGTTTAAGGCGAGTCTTTTTCGGTACTTCAAATATTTACCAATTAATTATGGCAACTACTCGAAAGTTATACGGAACTTAAACGACACTTTATTTCTTCAAATGCCGGCTTCTGATAATTTGCAGCAAGATTTTGGTATCAGCGGGCATTATGAAGAAGAAGTGATCAAGCCAGAAATTGAGTTTTTCTACGAATTATGTAGCAATAAGAGTAACACTATAAGATTGTCAGATCAAAGAAGAGTAGTCCTTTTTTCTACTGAAGAATTCAACAATAGCCTCCCCAATATAAAGACCATTCCGCCTTGCTTCACTAATATCCCTTTTTCCATGGAAACAGTAATTAAGAAAAAGATCATCTCAGATGATAATTGCTGTGATAAATGTGAGTGGGGAGCAAAGCTAACCAGATATAGAAATATCGTACACCATTGCAATCAGATAAGGAAGGTTTGTAGTTTTGATAATGACGAGGAAACCAACGAAGTCAGGAAAGCAATCCAAGACCTAAAAGAGATAGAACAATATCAGTACCAGGATTTTATTGGCGAGATAGATAAAATAGTAAAGAAAGCAAGTAAATTGTTTTCTATTGATAACGATGGAAGGTTGGACTCAGCAAGTACTGAAGTGTACCTGTTAGAGGATAATAAAGACGATTGCAAGGCCATAGAAGATGTGCTGGTTAATCAAGGCTTTGAGGACTTGAATATTAGAGCCTTTACCACGTCCGAAGATTTTATCAACCGGCTAATCAGGAAGAGTGAAGAGCCTATCGAGTCTATCAAAGAGTCGAATAGTATAGTCTTGCTGGATTTGATGTTGAAAGGAGACATTAAGCAGGGTGAGGAGGTCTGCAAAAATGTCAACAGGTTCAGACGATTTCTACCGATTTTCATAATATCCAGAAAAGAAGACCTATTCGAGCTGGTAAATAGCCTTGTTGGATTAAGGATTAACGGTTTCTTCCCAAAACAGACAATTATTGATAGGATTGCCCATGGAGATTTCGCACGTGAGAGTAATAAAGATGTTAAGGACTTATACACACGCTTTTTTGTGTTCCAAGTCGATAGGGCCGTAAGAAAGGCCAAAAGGCAAAAGGAAGAACATATATACATTGAATCTCAAAAAAAACAGGATGATCGAGTTGGAATCGTAGTTGCTGGGTATGGAAAATTTTCACAGCAGACATTTGATAACGTCCTTAGGCTCATCGGAAAGAAAGATAATTATGAATTGCTGGCCATTATTGAACCGACTTGGCAGTCAAGGCAGGAAGCAAAGGATCGACTGAGAAAAGAAAATCTTGATACGGCATGCGTTGTGAAAGACTTTGAACAGCTAAGAGACTTTGTATACAAATATCCCGGGAAAATTTTCATCAGAGACGCTAGTAGCTCGGATCATCATGCGAAGAATCATGAAGAATGTGCTAAAGAATCTAATAACGAGAACAAATTTTTTCATTTTGTTGAAAAACCCATGACTCTGAGTAATTCGGACTTGGATAAATACAGGCAAGATAAGAAAGAGAACAAATTTTCATGTAATCTTTCAGAAATTGAAAATCCTGCTGTCTTAACTGTAAAAGAGTACATAAGAGAAAACAGATTACAAATAACAAGCATGGAGTTTTGGCGATATTGCGGTATAGCCTGGGTGCAACTACTGGAAGGTAAAAGGATGGGAGTCCGTGGCGGTTCATACATGGATAAGACGATTCATGATTGGTCTGTTGCCTATTTTTTGCTAAGCGATCTACTCAATTCGTATGATATTGAAAAGGTAATCCGTAGAGCAGAGATTGATGCGTCTATTACATTATTTATGCCGTTTTCGTGCAACAACTTGCTACGGCATTATCCCGATCATCTGTTTTACAAAAGCACGATTGAAAATGGGAATGACGGTAAGGATAATCATTATACAAGGGATCTGATCAAAGCAGAGGATTTAAAAATGGAGTCCAGAGTTGCCTTAGAACTGCATGAAGATAACAGGGTTAAGATAGAAATGAAATCCAGTTGGGGTGGTATTACAGATAATGAAATAGAAACGCTTGAAGACCAGTTAACATTAGAGGGAGCGTTGTATACCGAAGAAAGGATTGGAACTGTTGACTTTGAAACCAGGCGCAATGTTGACTATAAATTTTTTGAACAAGAATTGCGATTGGGAAAAATAGAAACTACCTGCTGTAACGACAAGACTACAAAGACTACAATCTATTTTAATATGCTTGAAAGAAAGCAAAAAGATATCTACCCGTTTGTAAAGATAGTGACGGATAATGGTTTGCAGAATATACGCTTATGTACTCGTGAAGCTACTCCTTTTGACAGGATATTAGAGAATAGTTTGTTGTATTGCACAGGTGCTAGCAAGGAAGCCAAAGCAGGTCCTGAAATGAGTATTTTCTGCCACGAGATGGCGTTAAAGTGTTTAAAGGAGGCCCAGAGTAATATTGATGACCGGAAGGACGCAGAGGCTGCTATTGCAAATCTTCATAAGTACTTGAAGGAAGTGGGCGTAACCTTTTACTTTGATTAGGCAACCAGTATCATATCCCGATTCGTAGACCAACACTTTATGACCTCTTTGTGATGTCAGAAATTGCCAAAGCAATGAATAAGAGCTTGCCCGTCATGGTCGTTTTTTTGCACGATCATCATTCCTTTTACTCCTGCTTAGCTTGTTATTACAAATTTGTTGATCAAGAGTTGCGATTGGGAAAAGTGACATGCAAAAAGGATAAGGTGGGAGTAAAATTTTTTGGGATTAGTCATTAAGTACAATTTTTTGCACAAATAACAAATGTTATGCATATGCTATACTTGTAATGTCAACTGTGCCAAAGATATTGAAGATCATTTTGATCTGTGAAGACGAAGAACTTTATGGTTCCCTTAGAAGGACGCTGCGAGCAGTTGGAAATATTGAAATCAATAGATTCACAAAAGACTCTTTGAAGAATAAAAACAGAATAGTATTGATAGCAACTCCGAAGGAAGAGAACTTAAAGAAATTAATTTACAGCACGATTAGGTCGAAATATCTTAATCCCATTGCGATTATTAATTATAAAGTTAGTCCTCTTTTCAAGAAAGACTATCCTCTATTTGAAGACCATCCTTTTAATCATTTATATATAGATGTCCCATTTAAGTTAGAGAAGTTTGTTGCAGCCCTATGGGATATGATTCCTATTTCAAGTCAGGCAATCAGGGAGGCTATCTGCGGGAGCGATTCTGGTTACAAGGGATATTTGCTGAAACTTCTAAGTCATGATTTGCTGAGTGAAAAGGAGAGATGTGTTGAGATATTGATGTTGGTTAGTAATTATCTTAAAGATAAGAAAATATCTAAGGAAATAGAAGCGGCAGCAGACAAAATAAAGACAGAACCTGATTGGTCTGCAATAGCATCAAGAAGAGGCAGGAAACTTGAAAACAGGATTAAGTGAGGTCGGTGATGTTTAAGATATTATGTATTGACGACGAACCGGATGCCCCCAAGATTACCAATAAAACGCTAAGACAAATCTTGCATGATATCTATAATACTTCCCATTATGAGGTGATTTTTGAAACCAATGGCGACAAAGGGATTGAGATTGCCGGCTCGGACAAGGAAACCAAGTTGGTTCTGTTAGATGTTGAGTTCAAGAAACAGAAAAAGCAGGGAGATATGATAGCAAAAGAGTTGCTGAAGGTTCGACCGGAACTCAAGGTGATAGTTTTAACCAGGTTTACGGAAACCGGCAAGAAAATAAGCTTTGGTCATAAGCGCAATGTAGTTCATTATGTGATAAAAGAGGAAACTGCTTCGCTGGATATTCAGAACAAAGTAAAGAATCTTTCCCACGCGATTATAGAGGACTATGAGAATAAAGGCTGGCAATTAGAATATGATAGCCCTGAAACAATAACCCTGTACAATGGCAAAGAATCTTATGGAATTAATATTCCGATAACCGCCCAAGAAGCTTTAGGCGATTGTATTCAATCGCCTAACAGTCCAGTTTCCTTGTCAGACTCGTTTAACTTAAATAAGGCTCATAATATGATAAATAATAATGTGAGAGAGGGAACGGGTTGGAAAACCTGGGGGATTCTTACAAGAGAGGGCTGCGCAAAGGGACAGCTTAAATTGATGATTGGTTCTGTAATATCATCTCCAGCTCATCAAACTCCTAAAGATCCTTATGTCACGCAATCCCAGCTTGAGATGTTTATGAAAGGGATAAATGATAGATTAGGTAAGATAGAACAGACACTAAATCGCATGTCAGCGTCTGACAATGATCCTCGTTAACTTTGACAGGATTTTGCTTAATTACCCAAACAGGTTTTCAAAAATTGGTGTCACCCATTAGGGACATTCGAAAGATTATGGATGGAGACAAGATAATTTGCAAACTCCTGAATAGACTCCCTACATAGATGGCCAATTAATGTTAATTGCTGTTTCGAGTCTGTTTCCCATAACAGTTCTTCAGCAGAACACCATTTCTCGTATGCCGCGGGATATACTTTTATAAAATTATTAGAGTCCAAATATATTCTGACAGTTTTTACTATGCGCTCCACTG
>DBOM01000031.1 GCA_002299965.1 Caldiserica bacterium UBA646
TATTACTGCAGTGGTAGAATAAGGAAAAGGTTGCAATAATGAGAGATATTATACTTCTTGAGTGTACTGAATGTCGTAGAAGAAATTATTCAACGACAATAAATAAAAAAACAAACAGAGAAAAGCTTCAAGTTAAAAAGTATTGTAAGTATTGCAAAAAGCATACTCTTCATAAGGAGGTAAAGGCATAAATAGGTCCGTGGCTCAATTGGTAGAGCATCGGTCTCCAAAACCGAGGGTTGGGGGTTCAAGTCCCTTCGGACCTGCCACTTATTATGGGTAAAAATAGAAACGAAAAAACAAAAGTAGCACGACAGATGCAAAATGTTAAAGCAAAAAGAGAGGGCTTTCGAAATTTTATTTCTGGAGTAAAAGTGGAACTTTTGCATAGGGTTCTCTGGCCAAAATTGAAAGAAATGAAAAGCTATAGCATTACTGTGGTTGGCTTTATTTTATTTTGGGCTTTGTATATTGGTATGTGGGATTTCATCTTTGCTAAAGGGATGGAAACGCTGGTAACGAGATAAATGGAAGAAAGTAAAACTCCGAAGTGGTACCTTGTCCATACATATTCAGGTTCTGAAAAGAAGGTTAAAAATAATCTGGAAGACCATGTAAAAGCATATGGTTTTGAGGACAAAATCCTTGAAGTAATCCTTCCCGTTGATTATTATAGTGTTGTTGAAAAGGGCAAGAGAAAAATAAAGCCCTTAAAGGTATTTCCTGGCTATATTGTTGTAAAAATGATACTTACTGATGATACATGGCTTGTGGTGAAAAATATTTCTGGAGTACTTGGTTTTGTTGGAAGTGGTGGAAAACCTACGCCTCTCACAGAAAATGAAATTAAAACAATTCGCACAAGGATTGGAGAAGAAGAGGCAGAAGAGAAGCTGAATTTCGATATAGGAGACAAGGTAAAAATACTTGCTGGTCCTTTTAAAGAAATGGAAGGAACTGTCGAAGAAATTAATCGGGGAAAAGGTAAGGCAAAAGTGATTCTCCAAATGTTTGGAAGAGAAATGCCTGTAGAAATAAAAACTGATTTTATACAGAGAATTTAAGAGGTGAAATATGGCTAAAAAGAAGAAAAAAGTTATGGGAATTGTAAAGCTTCAGATTGAAGCTGGGAAAGCAACTCCTGCGCCTCCTGTTGGTCCAGCACTGGGACAGAAAGGAGTCAACATCATGGAATTTTGTAAGAAGTTTAATTCTCGAACTCAAAAGCAATCGGGATTGATTGTTCCTGTTGTTCTTAAGGTTTACGAGGATAGGAGTTTTGATTTTATTACTAAAACTCCTCCGGCTTCTTCTCTTATTAAGAGAGCTCTTAAGATTGATTCTGGATCTGCTCAACCTAACAAGATAAAGGTTGGAACGATACGAAGGGATCAGTTAAAAGAGATTGCAAAGATGAAATTACCTGATTTAAATACAGACGATCTGGATCAGGCAGCAAAAATTATTGAAGGCACAGCCCGTAATATGGGCGTGGATGTAATTGGATGATTTTTTGTGGGAGACTTAGGTCTATCACCACAAGGAGGTAAAGATGAAAAGAGGTAAGAGGTACAAAGAATTAATTAAATTGGTAGAAGAAGAAAAAGCATATACAGTAGATGAAGTAATTGCTATATTGCCAAAACTGAAAAGTGCAAAATTTGATGAATCCATTGAAGCTGTATATGTATTGAATGTTGATCCAAAACACGCCGATCAGAATGTAAGGGGAGTGATCACTCTTCCAAACGGGACAGGAAAAAAAGTAAAGGTACTTGTATTTGCAAAGGGAGAGGATGCACGAGCAGCTGAAAATGCAGGAGCTGACATAGTGGGAGCAGAAGAACTGATAGACAAAATTGCTAAGGAAAACTTTTTAGATTTTGATGTTGCTATTGCGACAAAAGATATGATGCGGGATATTGGAAAAGTCGCAAAAATATTGGGACCTAGAAAATTAATGCCTAATCCAAAAGCAGGAACAGTAACAGACGACGTTGCTAAGGCTGTAAAAGATTTTAAAGCAGGTAAAATAGAGTATAGAGTTGATAAAACAGGAGTAATTCACACAATTATTGGTAAAATCTCTTTTACTGGAGAACAAATTAAGGAAAATTTCCTTGCATTAAATGAAGCAATTTTGAAGGCAAGGCCTGCATCTGTTAAAGGGCAATATGTTACAAAGGCATTTGTTTCTTTAACAATGTCGCCCTCGTTGCGGATTGATGTGCAAGATTTATTGAAATTGAAAAAGTAAATAAGCAGCCCAAGACAGTTGGCGGGTTAAGCCCTTAAATAAATGTGCCAGCCGAGGTTTATCAAATATAGAAGAATACTATAATTGATTTTCCCTGGCAAGTACATAAAAAGCCAGGGTTTTTTGTTTAAGGAGGAATTTATGAGAAAAGAGCAAAAGGTAGAAGTAGTCAAAGAAATGGCAGAAAAATTAAAAGGACAGAAGAATGTTCTGCTCGTCGATTTTTCTGGCATTAAAGGAAATGAATCTGCTACATTTAGAAAGGCGCTTAACAAAGAAGGTATTTATTACAAAGTAATAAAAGCTTCTTTGTTAAAAAGAGCTATGGAAGCTGCAGGTTTTGAAGATGTTGATGAAAATTTGTTTAATAAATCTGTTGGTGTGGCTTTGTATGAATCTGATCCAGTGACATTAGTTAAGAAATTTGTTGAATTTAAAAATGAAGATGACCAGCCTATTTTTAAAGTTAAAATAGGACTCATTGACGGTAAATGGACTGTAAGAAGTGATATAGAAAAAATTGCAACACTTCCTTCTAAGGAAACGCTTCTTAGTAAACTTGTTTACCTTCTACAATCACCTCTTTCAAGGATTGTTACTGTATTGCAAAAGCCAGAAAAGGATTTAGTTGTTGTTTTAGGACAAATTAAAGATAAAAAAGAAGAAGCCGAAAAGGCTGCTTAAAAAATTTAAGGAGGATAACATGACTAAAGAAAAAATTATTGAAGAAATTGAAAAAATGAGTGTTTTAGAGCTTTCAGAGCTTGTAGAAGCTCTTGAGGAAAAATTCGGAGTAACTGCTGCGGTACCAATGGCAGCAATGGCAGGGCCGGCTGCTGCAGCACCTGCAGAAGAAAAAACAGAATTTGATGTGGTAATAAAAGGGTTTGATGATAAGAAGAAAATCAGTGTTATTAAAGTAGTCAGAGAAGTTATGCAGCTCGGGCTTAAAGAATCTAAAGAGTTTGTAGAATCTAGCGCAAATGAACCACAGCCTGTTAAAGAAGGTATGCCAAAGAAGGATGCGGAAGAATTAAAGAAAAAACTTGAAGATGCAGGAGCAACGGTAGAGCTTAAGTAGGCAATTTTTCAATTGATTTTATATGGGGGATGTATTCTGCATCCCCTGTTTTTATTTTATACGATGTTATGTAAGGAAGGCAAATTGTGAAGTAATTTGGATTGTGAGACCGCCTAAAATTTTTGTTTGTTCTGTATTTTATCATTCTTTTTTGAAGTTTAATATTTGATCTTTTTCCTCTATTAATGAGAATAATTTTATTGCCTTTACAATTTCTATAACTTTTTCTTTCTTTATCTTAAAACAATAGCGAGTGGAGAGGCATCCGTCTGGCTTTAAGACTCTATACAATTCCTTTAACAAAGATTTTTTGTCTTCAATTTCAGGAAGTACGCCGTACAACAAAACTATATCAACGCTTTCGTCAAGCAATCCCGTTTTCTTATCAGATAGGATCGTCTCAATATTATAAATTCCTTCTTTTTGAGCTCTTTTTTTGACTTTTCTTATTGCTAAAGGTTGCATGTCTAAAGCATAAACTTTTCCTGTTTTGCCTACTAACTTAGCAGCAGGAAAAGTATAGGAACCAATGCCACAGCCGTAATCCAGAACTATCTGCCCCTTTTTAAGGTTGAGTTTTTTAATTTCTTTCTCTGGTTTAAATGGTATACCAAATCTATCTCGTAATCCTAAAAAGAAATATTCTGTTCTAATCATAACATTAAAACCTCCCATGTTTGTATTTAATCATTTTTCTCTATATGTTTTTATTTTTAAGTTTGATATAGGTTTCGACTTTTGCGAAACGTTGATATAATCAAATGCTTCCTTACTCATTACCATTTCAAGTTTCTTACTTTCATTTTCAGCTAATTCTTTTGGAATTCCTAGATATATTAAGAGTTCTCTGAGTACCTTCCGTCTCTCTATTACTTTTTCAGCAATTTCTTTTCCCTTTCTCGTAAGTTTTACACCTATATGAGGAATATAAGTTATAATATCATCTTTTGCCATTTTTTGAAGGGACTCAGTGACAGAAGGAGTCTTGTATCCTAACACCCTTGCAACATCCGTTACTCTAATAAGTCCTTTCCCTCTACTTTCTTCATATACTGCCATTTCTTCATATACTGCCATAATATAATTTTTTATTGTAATGTTTTTCATTGATTTCTTCTCCTAAATACTTTTAATATTTTTATGGTATTATTCAAGCAACTTTTTTCAATTGCCACCACATCACTACCGCTGAACGCTTTTCCGCTATCTTATCTTGACCTATATCTCTCATCCTATCAGAAACATACTTTTCAATAACTTCTTTTATGTGAGTATTGACCTCAACGTATTTGCCTATGAAACTTGCTATGTATCTTACTTCTTGATCAAGTGTTCTTGCAGGAGCATATTCAATCGGACTTACATTCAATAATTGTTCTTTTTGACGGAGGATAAGATAAACAAAATAATCCGCATCAGGATCAAATTCTCCTCTATAATCTTCACCTGTTATTTTTGTCCATATCTCTTTTAATATAATGTCTCTTCCCGCAGGTTGTATTATTGCACAATACTTATTTGATGCATTCTCCATTCTTTTCAAGTGTTTTTCAATATCTTTTACCTGCCATAAAAAGTGGGAACAAACAACAAGATCAAATCTACCTTCAATTCCTTGGTTGTCAATCTCCGGCCATTTCTTATTTATTATTTCAACGTTCTCGATTTGACTTTCTTTTAAGTTTTTCCTTAAGTAATCCACTGCTGTTTTGGAAGATTCAACCGCAACTATCTTTTTTACTTTTTCAGCCAATGGACAGTCAATGTTCCAGGACCTGGCCCTATCTCTAAAACTCTAAAGTCCTTATCCAGTACTTTGCTCAATGCCTCTGTTGCTTTTCTTCCATATTCGTAGTTGTCGTATTTTGCCATTTCGGAAAAGTCTTTAGCAAACTTCTCTTGAAATTCTGAGTCAAAGGTTACCTTCAATGGCCTTATCCTTTGTTCCTGCATTTCTCTCCAGATTTCTTTTGTATTAATCATCTTTCACTCCCTCGATTATTTTTTATATAATCCATTTTTTATAATAAATTTTGCTCTTATAGCTTTTATTTGGTGCAAGTTTCAGCATTCTTTCGTCATTCGATATGATTTCTGCGCATTCTCCCGATTATTATCAAACTCTCTTGAAACCTTTTTGGCCTTTCGGAGACGTTAACCTTCTTATATCAATTATTATTTTTGCTTTTTCCATTTTATTTACTCGCTCTTCCATTCTTTTGTTATGCTTCGGGTTTCTTCTTAAGTTCCCTCATTTTGCATTCCTCTGACCTTTCCCCTGTCTTAAAATAATACGCAAAGCTTTTTAACCATTCAGGTTTTTCATGGGTAGGACGGTTTTCCACAAACTCTATAAATTTCATTAACTTCTTAAAAGTTTGAGGGCTTATTGCGTGCTCCATTCTGCAAGAATCCTTTTTAGCAGTTTCCGGATCAACTTCTAATATCTCGGTTAGGAATTTAATTAGTACACTGTGTCTCTTTTCAACATCTCTTGCTGCCCTTTCTCCTTTTGGGGTAAGTTCTACATAGCTATATCTTTCATGGATAACAAGCCCCTTTTTAGCAAGAGTGTCTAAAATAGCAGTAACACTTGAAGGCTTTACATTCATTAAACGACTTATGTCTTTAACCTGCACTGCGCCTTTTTTTTCCTTAAGAGCGATTATACGCCTGAGGTAATCTTCCATACTTCGAGTTAATTCTATAGGTTTCTTATCCTTTTTCATTCCTCGCCTACCCTTAAATTGACAAATTTGGATTTGCTTTTCTTAAATTTTTCTCTAATTTTTTAATCAACTTTTCTGCGTTTATATTCGCCCTATCACTTTCAAGAGGTTTTCCTTTTAACCAAGACAAAGAAATTGATGAATCTTCATGAATTGCTCCTAATGGCTCTATCCCTCCCTTTCGCAGTTTTCTTTTTATATAATTTTCCATTTCTTTATTCTTTATTTTGTTTAATATTATTAAAACATCTTTGATTTTTGCTTCTAGAAAAATTTTGTTTGCCATCTCAACGAGTTCAGGATTTTCCAAATGTTTAGTAGAGGGCAATTTTCCAGCTTTTATCTGCCCTACCATATTTTTTATATCCACCGCTATTTGAATAGAGGCATCAGTAGGGTCTACTACTACAATTGCCCAATCCAAACTAGTAATCACGCCTCTAGCAGGGTCCTCCAAACCCGCCTTAAGATCTATCAAAGTTACAGGATAATCTCCAATTCCAAGTATCTTTAAGTCTCTAGTTATCTTAGAGATAGGGCCGTCACATCCCGCTCCTGGACCTTTATTTCCTATTTTTCCCGCTACTAAGAAAAATATTCCTTCTTGACTTTGCGCATAATATTTACTGGGAAGCTTATCTAAAAAAATATCAGCTTCAGGCAAAGGAGTAGGATCGTCTACTGGACAAGTTACTAATCCCCCGCTAAATACAGTTCCACCAAAATAATCCATAAGGGAAGTAGGTAGTTTATCGAGCCCTAATGCCTGGTGAATTCCTATATTAGTTGAATCAGCATCTAATACACAAACATCATGTCCTCGATCTCTAAGAATTTTAGCCAATAAGACCGTAACGGTGCTTTTTCCACTTCCACCTTTTCCTATTATTCCTATTATTTTGCCAACAGATGTTTTATTTTTTGCAATTTTTATTTTTGGTTTTCCCATATTTTTCACCTTACTTTTTTCTTCAATCTTTTCTCACTCATTCAACCCTTCCCTTCTTTATATAGTATATCACTGCAAGAGAGAAAGGCAGAAGCAATATTGCAGGCGGATAAGGTGGTGCATACGTTCCAAAGAATCCCTCTAAAGTATTGAACCAGGCTTCTTCTCCTGGAATGGATCCTGTAATCATGACAAATATGTCACATCCGGCAACAACCCATATCAGGATGCTTCCCATTACTACTTTTGAAAACTGATGGATCTCAGAGAGATTCTTAATACCAGAAAGACCAGAAAGATAAAACAATCCAGCAAATAACACAACAAGTCCGCCCCATCCGCCTCTGAACATATCATTGGGTATTTCCAAGATACCCAATGAGAAACTGCTTCCTCCTGCAGTTACTAACAAATCAGCAATACCAAACGCTAACGTAACAACACCTAATATCCCAAAGTATATCTTACCTATTGTCCATTTATCCATCATGCTACCCCCAATAATATCCATATAAGATGTATTAATCCGCCATAAATAAAGGTAGATGCTACAAGAACAGCCAAGGCTCCAAGTAGCTCTTTACCACCTTCTTTGAGTATCATTGCCAATGTTGCTAAGCACGGGAAGTATATTGAAACAAGTACTACAGATGTTACCATCTGATACTTTGTCATCTCAATAGCAGAGAGTTGTGCCACGGCAAGATCTTTTCTCATAAATGCTGCTACTAAAGGACCCACTGTTTCTTTTGGAACACCAAACCAGTGTGTGAAAATTGGTCCAAATAGATTTGCCAGCCAATCCATTGATCCTGTTAGGTACATCACACCTACGATGAGACAGCCCAATAGTACAAAAGGAACTGCAATTTTCAAGAAGCTGCTCAATCTCATCCATACCTTTGTCATGACATTACGCGTTAAAGGTCTTTGATATGGTGGAACATCTATTAGAATTTCTGGAGTTCTCCCTGGAAGAATCTTATTCAGAATGAAACCTGTAACAAAGTATCCAAACAGTAAATAGAGTATAATCAATCCCGTGTACTCCGGAATCACCTCTTGCATGATACCAAGTTGTGCACCGCAGGGAATGAATATCCCGAGAAGTGTCATCATCAGAAAGCGTTGTTTTCTCGTCTCTAAGATCCTCGTTGCAGTTACTGCGGGTACATTGCATCCAAATCCAAGAATTGTAGGGACAATCGCATATCCATGCAGTCCTATTTTGTGCAATACAGTGTCAACAAGAACTGCGAGGCGGGGTAGATATCCTACATCTTCTAATACTGCCATCATCAAATAGAATATAAATATGGCAGGTAAAACAACACCAAATGGAACGAAAAGTCCAGAGGTAAGTACACCAAAGGATTCAAAACAACTATCTGATGCTACAAGAGCTCCATTTTGTATATGCCCTACATCTACCATGAGATTATAGAACCAATTATGCAATCCACCTGGAAAAGTACCCTGCATCCAGGGGAGCCAATGTTCATCAAATAATTTAACTAAGAATCCATCAGTAAAGAACCCTGCGAATGAACTGAATACACTCCAGAAACCGTACAAAACAGCTATTGCAATAGGTATACCTGTTAAAGGTTTTACTGTTAACTCACCAATTACCTCCTTTAAAGTAGACTTATACTTCTTAAATTTTACCGTTTGTTTTGAAATTTTATCAATCAAATCCCATCTCTCATCAACAGTAAGTTCTATCATGTCTCACCTCCAACTTTCTTAACAATCGTTTCAATTTCAACTGATTTCGCTTTTTTTATTTTTGAAACTAACTCTTTAATTCCTTCACCGCTTATCGCTATCGTAGGCACCACCGGTACGCCTAAAATTTGTTCAAGTCTTTCTACATCGATTTGTATATTCTTGTCTTTGGCAACATCCCACATGTTCGATGAAATTACAACTGGATATCCTCCTTCAATAATTTGAAGTGCAAGGTAAAGCCCGCGTTCGACTTTGGTTGAATCAATTATACATACAACTACAGCATCTCTGTTCTCTTTAAGCATCTTTACTGCAACCTCTTCTGCTTTATCTTTCGGTTCCAAGGAAAAGGTGCCGGGAACATCTATAACTTCAACTTCTTTGTTCTCCAATCGCATGTATCCTTTTGTATAATCAACCGTGGTACCCGGGTAATTCGATACAGTAACATTTGTTCCTGTTAAACGGTTGAAAAGAACACTTTTGCCTACATTGGGATGACCCATGAGTAAAACTTTCATTTTTCCACCTCCACAATTATTTTATCTGCAACTCCCAATCCTAAGGAGGTAGTTGATTTGTCTACGACTACAACTACAGGTCCTTTTATAGGTTGCTTTGTAACCATTTTGAGTTTTTTACCAACTCTAATTCCTATTCCTGCTACTTTAATCTTTAGATCTCCCTCAATGCTCTTTACAATACCTTCCTCTCCATATTTCATTTCGGACAATTTTTTCTTCATTTTATCACCTCCTAACTACTCTAATTTTTTGGGCCATTCCTCTCCCAATGGTAACAACATTTCTATTAACCTCAATCGTAACAGGACCAAAACAAGATACTATGCGAGCATCACATCCTTCTGATATGCCTCTTAAATACAGTTTCTGCCTCAGACCATGGCCTCCTTCTATTGCTACAATCCTTACCCGTTCATTAGGTTTCAGTTGAGTTAGTCTCATTTTCTTTCCCTCATTTCTGGAGTAATAAGCATTGTTTTAATAAAATTTTTGACTTTTGTGTATGAGTTGCATACATTGTACGAGACCCTGAACTTATTCAGCAGGTAGTACTGGGGATTTTTGGTCAATTCCATTTCTTATACCTCCTTTTTCTATTCTTTAACAGCGTAACACCAGTTAGATGTGTCTAATAATGTTAGTTCCTTCTAACTTTTAAGTGATTTTAACAGAAAAAAAAGGCTTGTCAAGTATCCGAATAAAACTTGAAGAGGCAGGAGCAACGGTAGAGCTTAAGTAAGCAATTTTTCAATTGATTTTATATGGGGATGTGTTCTGCATCCCCATATTTATTTGTATGCTATCTTGTTTCTGCAAGTATTGTTTTAATGTCTGTTTTTTTTAGTTTGGTTTGCGCTTGTTTTGCTTCGGAGATATTACTAAAAAGAGCAAACAAAGCTGAACCTGACCCGGTCAAGTGGAATTTTTTGCTTGTTTTTTGTTCTAAATTTCTTAAGGTAGATGCAAAATTTTCATCTATACTTAGATACATTTTTTCAAAATCATTGTGAAGGCAGTTTTCTATTTCGATTAAGCCGTATTTCTTTTTTTCTAGAAGAGATATGAGTTTTTTTGTACTATTTGTTGTGTCAAACTTGAACCCATTAATTTGTGAGTAAGAATTTTTTGTGGAAAACGAAAAGGGCGGTATTGCAAGTAGAACATACAGTTTTTTAACGGGGCTTATTAGGCGTACTCTGTCTCCTCTTCCTTCTACAAGTGCTGTGCCATTAAGAAAGAAAAAAGGCACATCTGATCCAATTGTTTCTCCTACCTTTATTAGTTCACTATTTTTCATGGGATAGCTGAAAAGCTTGTTTAACAATAGTAGTGTTGTTGCGGCATCAGAACTTCCTCCGCCTAATCCAGATTTTATGGGGATATTTTTTTTAATTCTTATTTTTGCGCATTCTCTTATTCTTGTTTTCTTGAAAAATATTTCTGATGATGCGTGAACTGTGCTTTTTTTTGTATCTATTTGGGGTATAAATTTGATATCCAATGTATTATTTTTTTCTATTTCTATTTCATCACACAATGAAATTTCCTGAAAGACCGATTCAATATTGTGAAATCCATCCGGACGCTTTCCAACAATTTCTAATGTAAGATTAATCTTAGCATATGCGTTTTGTTTCATAATATTATTATATACTTTTTCTAGTTATTACGAGAACTTTTACAAAATGTCCATAAAATAAAGGGACATACGCATATAATTGCAGGGGAAAAGTATATTAAATGTGGTTTGTTGAGTAAATAGGGTAATTGGATTAAAATCTCCATATTCTTTTATATGTTTTTATGCACAAAATTTTTAATTGACTTTACTTTACTTCTGTGTAAAATTGATAATCAAATGGAGGTTTGTTATGGAAGACAAAATCAAACAAATAAAAGAGGAATTCAAAGAGAAAATAAAAAATAAATCTCTGAAAGAATTGAAAGAACTCGAAATCTATTTTCTTGGAAGAAAAGGTAAAGTAAGTATTCTTTTTCAGTTTTTTAAAACTGTGCCAAAGGAACGGCGAAAGCATTTTGGCGCAAAGATTAATGAACTTAAAAGTTTCATAGAAAAGGGTATATCAACAGAAATTCAAAGAGCTGAATCGATAGAAGCAAGCCGCAAACTGGAAGAAGAAAAAATTGATGTAACGCTCCCAGGGATAAAATTACATACGGGGGGGCTGCATATTCTTTCTCAAACAATATCTCGTGCGGAAGATATCTTTCTTTCTATGGGATTTGATGTAATGGTTGGCCCTGAAATCGAGGAAGATTATTATAATTTTGAAGCGCTAAATATTCCTGAGTTTCATCCGGCGCGAGCTATGCAGGATACATTTTATCTATCTAAGAAAATTCTTCTCAGAACGCAAACATCTCCTATTCAAGTTAGAATAATGGAAAAATACAAGCCTCCAATACGAATTATTGCAATGGGGAGGTGTTATAGAAAGGATGCTCCTGATAGTTCTCATTTCCCTGTTTTTCATCAAATAGAAGGACTTGTTATAGACAAAAAAGTTACATTTGCAAATCTCAAAGGGACACTTTCTCTTTTCGCAAAAAGAATGTTTGGAGAAGAGGTAAAAGTGAGATTTACTCCCTCTTATTTTCCGTTTGTTGAACCCGGAGCAGAAACATCGATCAGCTGTGTAATTTGTGGAGGCAAAGGCTGTTCTGTATGCAAAAATACAGGGTGGCTCGAGATGGGAGGCTCTGGAATGGTTCATCCAAATGTGTTGAAAAATGTGGGCATTGATCCCGAAATTTATCAGGGTTTTGCATTTGGTTGGGGGATGGAACGTATTGCGATGGTAAAGCATAAAATACCTGATATACGCATGTTCTACCAGAATGACTTACGATTTTTAAAGCAATTTAAAGGATAGAGAGGTGGTATATGCTTACATCGATAAAAATGCTGAAAAGCATTATTCAATTTGATTATACTCCAGAAGAACTTGGAGAGAAGCTTTCAATGATGGGGCTTGAAGTGGAAGGGATCACGAAGGTCAGGCACAGATTTGATGGCATTATAACTGGAAAAGTTAAAACAATTCATCACATTACTGATACAAAGCTTAATAAAGCTATTATTAACGTGGGCAATGAAAATGTCCAGATTATTACTGCCGCTTCAAATTTAAAAAGTGGAGACGTTATACCTGTAGCATTACCGCATAGCAAAGTTGTATCTGGTGCGGACATTTTGAAAAAAGATTTTAAAGGGATTGCGTCAAGTGGAATGCTTTGTTCTTATTCTGAATTAGGGCTTGATCCTGAAATTTTAAGTGGCGAAGAAAAAGAAGGAATCTTAATACTCCCAGCTGATACACCAGTGGGAGAAAAGATTGAAGATATTTTGCCAATCGATGATGATTATCTTGAACTTTCCCTTCTTCCTGATAGAGCAGATGCTTTTTGTTTGCGAGGTGTTGCACGCTGGATCGAGATTATAAAAGCAAAGGAAGAGGACAGGTGGGCAAATTTTTCTCAATTAGAAGAAGCGGTTTCTTTAAAAATGGAAGGCGTTACGAATATTCCCATCATTATAGAGAACAAGGAGTTCTGTCCTTTTTATTCTGGAAGATTTATTAAAGATGTCACTATCACAGCTTCTTTACTTTCACTAAGGCAAAAACTTTTTATGCTGAGAATGCGTCCTGTAAATAATGTTGTTGATATCACCAATTTTGTGCTGAGTTTTTATGGGCAACCTCTGCATGCATTTGATGCAGATATTATCAAGGGGAAAATATGTATAAGGCCTGGAAAAAAGGGAGAAAAGATACAGACACTTGACGAAATTGAGAGAAATTTATCTAATGCAAATCTTGTTATTGCGGATGAATCAGGGCCTATCGCTATTGCAGGCGTGATAGGTGGATTTAAAACGGCTGTTACTGAGAAAACGAAAAATGTTCTTCTGGAGAGCGCTTACTTTTCTCCGAGATGTGTTGCAAGAAGCGCAAGGAATTTGGGTATTATTACAGATGCGTCTGCTATCTTTGAAAGAGGTGCGGACCCTCTATTTCCTTCGAAAGCTTCCATTGTCGCAGCTAATCTTATATCGAAAGAGGCTTATGGAATTCCAGCGAAAGATAACGTAGTGTCGTACCTGCCGCCTAAAAATCCTGTAAATCTGAGAATAGCTCGTGCTGAAAAGATACTAGGTGAAAAAGTAGAGAAGAAAAGTCTTAGGAAATATTTTAATTTTGAAGGTTTTGACTTTGTAGAAAAGGAAGATCAGTTCATAGTATCTGCTCTTTCCTTTAGAGTGGATATTAAAGAGGAAGTAGACCTTATTGAAGAAATTGTGCGGATGAAAGGGTATAATGAATTTGGGGAAGCACTAATTGTAGGTGAACTAAAAGGTGCTAAACGGACTGAATATGAAAATTTTATATGGGATTTAAAAGAAAAACTTGTTAAATTAGGGTTAGACGAAATACAAACTATTTCTCTTGTTAGCGAATCTTCTTTGGATCTTGTTGGATATACGGATAAAAAGAAATTAATAAAATTACTTAATCCTCTTTCAATTGATATGGCATTTATGCGTCCTTTGCTTCTTCCAACAGCGCTTTCTGTGTTGGAGCGGAACAAAAAATCTGAGAATGTAAATGTTTCTATATTTGAAGTAGGGAAGGTATTTTACAAAGAAAAGTTATTTAAAGAAACAGACGAATTGGGGATATTACTCTCTGGTGCAAGGACTAGCAAGAACTATCTTGGGGTGCATTTTCCTTACAGTTTGTTATATCTTAAGGGGTTATTTGAAGAATTGTTTTTGTACTACGATGTTCCTGTTACTTTTGCTGCAGAAAAGTTTTCATTCATGCATCCGTACCAGTCTGCCGGTATTTATCTTAAGGAAGAAAAAATTGGCTACCTGGGCACAATAAGTATGGCTGTATTGAATAAGCTTGGTTTGACGGATGAAGTTTTTTATGGCGCAATTAATGTTGAAAAACTATTGGAGCATTATGGCGGGAAAATTAATTTTGAAACATTTTCATTATATCCTTCTGTGAAGAGGGATATTGCTATTATTGTCGATGAGGATATTGCCGAAAAGGATGTGAGAAACGCAATTCTTTCTGTTGCACCACATGAACTTCAAAAGATAATCCTTTTTGATATTTATAAAGGGTCTCCGCTGCCTCCCGGAAAGAAAAATCTTGCATATTCTCTTGAATTTTCATCTGTTGATAAGACGCTGAAGGGGGAGGATATTAACAAATTTATTGAAATTCTTGAAAAAACTCTTCAGGAAAAGGTAAATGGAAAGATTAGAAAAGAATGACAAATTGGAATATTGCCTGTGTTTTGTTAGATGCAAGAGACCTACTCCTTCTTAAAGGCGCAAAACTTCTTGCAGCTATTTATGAAAAGAGTGCTTACTCAGTTAGTGCGCTAGAATTTCCTCTGAGTAGTTTATCTGAGATTCCTCTTTTCCTGCCTCAAAATATAAGAGAAGATATACAGGAAATTTTGAATACAGGCACTTTTACTTTAAAGGGAAACCTTGAGAAAGAAGTTCCCAAAGGAATGCAGGTTCTCTTGAGGCTTCCCGGTATGTATCCTGAAAATATAGCGAAACTTTATACAAGGGCAGATATAGATTCTGTATCGGACCTCTCAAAAGCAATACGCGATGGAAGAATTCGTAAAAATCGAGAATTTGGATTAAGAATGGAAGAGCAGCTCAGGAAAAGTTTACTATTGTATCAGAATAATACACGAGAGTTAACTCTTTTTGACGGATATACCTATGGGAACAGTATAGCGTCTTTACTGAAAACAAAGGATATTAAGAAAATTGAGATTGCTGGGAGTGTTCGCAGAGGGAAAGAGCAGGTAAACAATATTAATTTTGTTGTTTTGAATGACGACGAGAAAACAAAAGAAATAATTAAAAAAAGTCTCTCTTATAAAAGAATAGAGAAAGAGACAGATGACTATATATCTTTAAAAGACAAGAGAAATATTTTGCTTAAATTTCTTATTGTGGATGAGCCATATTTTTCTTCCGCTATGATCTATTATACGGGATCTAAAATGCATAACATCAGGATTAAAGAGATAGGAAAAGCGAAAGGATTTGAATGTGCAAAAAGAGGGTACCTTCTTGTACAAGGAGAAGGCGAGGAGAATGTTTATGAGAAGCTTGGAATGCAATATATTCCGCCCGAAATAAGAGAAGGGGAAGAGGAAATAGATTTATCTCTTCGCTTTTCATTGCCATTTTTAATACAGGAAGAGGATATAAAGGGAGACCTTCATGTGCACACGAATTTTAGTGACGGGATGAATGGCTTAAGGGAGATAAAGGAAGAAAGTTTTTTTCATAAATACGAGTATGTCGCAATTACAGACCACTCTTCATCACTAAAAATCGCAAATGGCTTATCTTCAAAAAGGCTATTGAAACAAATGGAGTTTATTGATAGAATAAACAAAGAAAGAGATTTTCCGGTTTTATTAAAGGGAAGCGAAGTCGAGATAAATAAAGATGGATCATTGGATTTTGGAGACGAGATACTTTCTAAGCTTGACTTTGTGGTTTGTGCGCTGCATAGCGGATTTGACAGCAGCGCAGCAGAAAATACTGCAAAGATTGTTAGCGCTCTTTCAAATAAATTTGTAGATGTATTTGCTCATCCTACGGGAAAAATGATTGATGTAAGACAGGGTTATGCTGTTAACCTTTCAAAGGTGTTTGAGGTAGCTGCTAAAAATGGTGTAGCAATGGAGATAAACCTTTTTCCAAAAAGGATGGATCTTTCTTCAGGGCTAGTGAAGCAGGCGAGGAGGATGGGTGTAAAATATTTTTCTGTTGGCACAGATGCGCATAATGTCGGGCATCTTAACATGATGGGTTATGGGGTTAAAATTTTACGTCGAGCATGGTTAAAAAAAGGAGATGTGGTGAATACACTTAATTTTAAAGAATTAAAGGAATTTTTATGAACGAAGAAATCATAAAATCATTGGGATTTGATAAAGTAAAGAAACAACTTGAAGATCTTTGTGTTACTGAAAGTGCTAAATTTATGGCAAGGAATTTGCTGCCATACGATAGTATTGAACTGGCTGAAAGAGCCATGCATGAAACGACTCAGGCGAGAGATTTTTATAAGCAGGAAGGTGCTTTGCCTTTCTTGGAATTTGTTGGCGTTTATCCCATTATTGACAGGATAAAAGTGCTTTCGCCTCTATCTGGCGAAGAATTGCTACAAACAGCATCGGTGCTTGAAACAATTGGTGAAATTAAAAAGATGCTTTCTTCATGTAAAGATGGTTTCCCGCTTCTTTTTCATTATTCCAATTCACTTAAAAAATTTAATGAGGTTGTTTCTAAAATCAGATTAGCTATCGGGTCTGACGGAAAAGTTGTGGATAGTGCTTCTCCTCTTCTATCTATCTTAAGAAGAGAGATCCATGCTACTCATATGAAAATTCAAACTATTTTGCAAAGAATTATTTATTCAAAACAGTACGAAAATATTGTGCAGGACCAAATTATCACAACAAGAAATGACAGGTACGTTATACCTATCAAGCAATCAGGAAAAACAAACTTCCCTTGTGTTGTCCAAGATGAATCTGGCAGTAGACTTACACTTTTTGTGGAACCCTTATCTGTTGTTGAGTTAAATAATAAATTGCGAGAGCTCTCGTTAAAAGAGAAGCAAGAAGAAGAGCGGATTATTATTGAGATAGAAAAAGAAATTCTTACTCGGATGGATGATTTACTCTTGTCATTAGGTGTTATAGAAAAGCTTGATTTTCTATTCGCAAAGGGTAAACTCTCCATATTTATGGATGGAAACGAAGTAATACTCACTGACAGGAAAAAAATACGAATTGTGCAGGGCAGGCATCCATTTATTCAAAAAAATAGTGTTGTGCCTATTGATGTAGAGGTAGGCGATGGCAGTGGGTACCATATGTTAATTATTACAGGTCCCAATACTGGCGGGAAGACAGTTACGTTAAAAACTACAGGGCTGTTTGTCCTGATGGCAGAATCTGGACTACATTTGCCTGCATATTCAAATTCAGAGATAGGATTCTATAAAGATGTGTTCGCTGATATTGGTGATGAACAGAGTATTCAGCAGAGTTTATCTACGTTTTCCTCTCACATTAAAAGAATCATAAATATACTCTTGAATGCAAATAAAGACAGTCTTGTGCTTTTAGATGAACTGGGTGCTGGAACGGACCCAGAAGAAGGGTCTGCGCTTGGTTATGCCATACTTAAGGATTTGTATGATAGAAACATAATAACACTTGCATCGACACATCATAGTAAACTCAAAGAGTTTCCGTATGAATTTACTTTTGCACGAAATGCATCTGTTGGTTTTGATGTTGAAACTTTACAACCAACTTATAAACTGTATATTGGTGTTCCCGGGGGGAGCCATGCGCTTATTATTGCCGAAAAGCTTGGCATGCCAGAAAAAGTGCTCAGCGATTCCAGGAGAGAGCTTTCTGAAGAACATGCTATGGCACAGGAGATGCTCTCTAAAATTTCGGTAGACCGGGAAAAAATTGATAAATCAAAAGTAGATATAGAGAATAGTCAAAAAGAGTTAGAAACGTTGAAGGAAATTTATGCCAAGAAACTTGAGGATCTGGAGAACAGAAAAAAAGAAGAGATAAAGAAAGCGCATAACGAGGCACAAAAAATTGTTGAAGACACACAATCTAGGATGGACAGCATCATGAGCAATCTCGAAAATTACATAAAGAGCCAAAAAGCGGTTCAGGAAGCAAAAAAACAAGTTGAAGAAAAAGGAGAAGAAGTAGAAGAGAAATTAGAGCAAGCTAATAGAGATGTGCGCATTAAAATGGCAGATATTGAGGAAGGTGATATGGTTTATCTACCTTCTTTTAAAAAACATGGTCTTATCTTACAAAAGTTAGAAGATAAAGGCAAAATAGTAGTTCAAGTAGGTGGCATTAGAGCAACTGTTTCTCTTGATGTTATTGAGAAAGCTAAGGCGCTTCATGAGGAAAGTAAGCGTCAGGCCACAGGAAGTCTATTTGAAGAAGAAGTTTCGATGAAATTGGATTTGCATGGCTGCAGGGTAGAAGAGGCCATAGGAACACTTGACAAATATCTTGATTCTGCGTACCTTGTGGGCCTTCCTTTTGTATATATTGTGCATGGAAAAGGCACTGGGGCATTGCGTAACGCTATCGTTGAGTATCTTAGGAAACACCCTCATGTGTCAAATTTTTATACTGGGAAACCAGAAGAGGGTGGAATCGGCGCAACGATTGTGTATCTTAAATAGAAGGGAGCTTTGGTGGCTAAAGACGATCTCATTCTTATTTTTTTTGATCTTGAAACTACAGGACTAAGCATTGAGACAGACGAAGTAATAGAAGTAGGGGCTATAAAAGTAAGAAACAATCAAATCATTGAGAAATTCAACACTTTTGTCAGACCTTCGTGTGACATTCCCCAACTTATTACAAATCTTACCGGTATTACCTTTGAAGATGTTGAAAAAGCGCCTGATGTAGAGGATGTGAAAAAACGGCTTAAGGATTTTATTGGGAACTATCCGCTTATTGCTCATAATGTATCTTTTGACAGGGCATTTTTGGAGAAGTTGTTGGGTGAAAAGCTTGAAAATGAATTTTTTGATACACTGGAGCTTTCCAGGTTCTTTTTCCCTTCACTTACATCTCACAGCTTGCAAAATCTTGTAAAGACACTGACAATTGAAAAAGATGAAGCACATAGAGCTCTTTCAGATGCGATGATGATGTACCTCCTGTTTCAACAAATTGTAGGCAAATTGGAAGAAACTGATCCATATCTCCTGCACAAATTAAAGGAAATATCACAAGGTATAAGAAACTATGAATTGATATTCGGTGAAAATTGGGAAAAGAAAGGGGGAAAAGAAACTGGTTTTAAATGGGAGAAAAAAGCTGCGTTACATGAAGCAAAACATCTGCCTGATTATTTGGAAGAGGAAGAGACAGGTATTGGTAAATATTTTACTGGCATTTCTTTTATTCAAGCATCGCTGGATGATGATTTATTACGGCAGTTTGTTCATGTCTCTTACAAAAAGCCATTGATCATTTCGACTTATGATGATTCCTCAAGGTCAACCGTAATGTCTATTTTTGGAAAATCCGGAGTAAACGTGGCAAGTCTTGATGACATGGGTAAATTTGTGTGTCCTGCTAAAATTGATTATCTTTTGAAAAATACGCATCTTATTACTCCATACTTTAAAATGTATTTTGCTGCACTTGTTTTTTATTTTCATAATACAAAAGATTTTTTTCTTCATAATGCCCCGGTTTATATTCAAAAAAATGCTTTGCTTCGTCTCATTTCTTTTTGTGACAAGGATTGGAATAATTGCGAATATAAACAGGTATGCCCCCTTGTTGATGCCGTAAATGCAGCCTCGTCTGCTTCTGTCATTGTGGTAAACCATTCTTTCTTTTTTAACAAACAAAACTACGGATACTTGTTTTTGGATAAGGATGTTATTTTCCTGGATGCTTTTAGATTACCAAAAGTATTTTCTCTTATTGCAACACGATTTTCTTTGAATGATTTAAAATTCTTTGCATCTTATTATCAATTTTCTAAGGAAAAGATAAATATTATTTCGAGTGTTTTTGAGCAGGTTGCTGCTCTCTCGGCGAAAGAAGAAATTCCTTCAGATCTTATCAAAATGCTTAGAGAAGCATTTTCAGGTATTAACAATAAACTGTTCGAGGTTTTTTTTGACGGAGATTTTTTCTGGAGCGAAAAGAGAAGAGGGACGCTGGTTGTCTGTTCTGTTTACAGTGATACGAGTATATTTTTTGAAAAACTTCAAGATATTGCAAAGTCTATTGTTTTTGTATCGTCCGAATTTGGCATTGCTGGGAGGCATAATCTTATTTCTGAATTTTCAGGGTTAAGGGGTAGTATTGTCAAACTTCCTAGCACTCAAGAAAATGATAAAAAAGTTTTTTCTGTAGTGCCACTGTTTTTATCTTTATCGAATAGAGATTTTTTCATAGATGAATTTACTGATTTTTTTGGAAAAGTGCATAAAAAAGGAGAAAAGAGTTTAATCCTATTTACATCGCTAGATATGTTACGCAAAGTTTATTTTTCTCTAAAGAGAAATGGATTTAATGTGAAGGCGCGCGGGATCGATCTGAATGAAGAAGAAGGTGAGATACAGATGATGTTGTATAATGTTACTCCTGCTTGCTCCGGGTGGAGCGAGATCTATTTTGTTAAAATGCCTACTTTTTTTTCATATGAACCTTTAGGGAGAGAAGAATACCTCAATATTTCTCTTTTTACACTGAAGAACATTGCGATTGAACTCTTAAAAGATAGTGCTTACTGTGTTTTGTTTTATATCAATGGAAGGTTTGGAAATAAAAATTTCAGAGAAAAAGCAGACGATATGTTTGTTTCTTTTCCGTTCTATGCAGAACAAGAAAATGCTTTACCTTCAATAATTGATAATTGGAAGAGAAGAAATAGGATTAAACCGAAACTTTGACAAAATGCAGTATATTGCCTATAATGATTATAGGCGCCCATAGCTCAATTGGATAGAGTGACGGTCTACGGAACCGTAGGTTGCAGGTTCAAATCTTGCTGGGCGCACCAATTTTAGGAAAAGGGGGGTATTGTGAGAAATAAAACAGAAACTTTGCGTATTTTTTATCTTTATGGCGTGGGCATTGTTACGCTTGTCATGCTTGTTTTTGGTATCATTGCATTTATGTCCGGGGTACTTAACTTGGTATTTTTAAGGGGAGAAGTATCTGAGTGGGCTTATTCCATACGAGGCATCGTAAGGAATGCGTCGCTCATTGTAGTAGGTGGGCTTATGTTTTTATATCATTGGAAAATTATTAGTAGAGAAAGACATGACAAAAAAGGAGTGAAAAGTGATGAATGAAGAAAAGTCTGATTTTTTGAGAAATTTATTTTTTTATATCGTTTCATTTATTGGGCTTATGATTTTTATCTTTTCTATTGTGAGCGTTATTAGCAGTTTTTTTAGTGTGGGTTATCCCACCAAGGTTCCTGTGCCAGATATGGGCAGTATGCCTGCTCCATACCTCCAGGTAGATGTGCGTTCTTTGATAAACAGTGGTACTGGAGCAGTTGTGGGTTTCTTTGTGTGGTTTTTTTCCTGGCGTAGCATTCAAAAGGAATATAATATAGACGATAAATGAACATAGCTAAATTCGTTTCGATTCTTAATAACGTTGCTCCTTTTTTTCTTCAGGAACAATATGATAACAGTGGTATCCAGATTGCAGATCTTGATGACGATATCCAAAAGGTATTAATATCGCTTGATTTAACCAGCGATATAGTGGATGAAGCAATACAAAAGAAGGCAAATGTTGTTCTTTCCCATCATCCTATTATGTTTTCTACTGTGAAGAACATTACAAAGCAAAAGAATCCCGCGCTTTTTAAGGCAATTGTAAACAATATAAACCTTATTGCGATGCATACGAACTTTGACCTTGCAGAAGATGGCCTGAATGATTATGTAGGAAAATTGTTAGGAATAAAAAAGGTTGCATCGATTAGGAGAAGTACCGAAAAAACATATAAATTTGCAGTGTACGTGCCGGTTGATTATGCGGACAAAGTGAGAGATGCTTTGTTTGATGCAGGTGCAGGCAAAATAGGAAATTACGGAGAAACATCCTTTAACTTGCAGGGTAACGGAACATTTACGCCTCTTGATGGAACGCATCCTTTTATTGGGAAAAAAGGAAAAAGAGAAAAAGTCAAAGAAATAAAAATAGAAACAGTTATCTTTGAAAGAAACATTAACAATGTATTGTTGGCAATGAAAAAGGCACATCCTTACGAAGAACCTGCGTATGATATCTATGAAATTAAAGGCAATCCACCTTCGGGTATCGGAATGGTTGGAGAGGTAAAAGAGCAGCGTCTCAAAGATTTTGTAAAATTTGTCAAAGCAAAACTTAATGCAAAGCATGTTCGTCTTATAGGAGCAAAAGATGTGTCTGTAAAAAGTGTCGCTTTATGTACTGGGGCAGGAACGTCGCTGTTAAGCGAAGTACAAGATTTAGGTGTTGATATATACATTACAGGGGATATTGCGCACCACGTGGCGTTAAGTGCGCAGGAAATGGATTTAAATTTGCTTGATGTAGAGCATTTTGATACAGAAAAGTTTTTTGTGGATGCAATATATGAACGTCTAGTTGATAACGGAGTCCCTAAAAAAGTTTTGCTAAAGAGTAAAAAAATGCAATCTCCGTACACAGTTTTGTAGAAAGCACTATGACGAATTTATTTTTTTCCTTTTTTCTTTGGAGATAATAATAAATCCTACAAAAATAATCAATCCTGCAAAGATAAATTGATATTTTAAGCTTTTAAACAGCAGAGCAATAACTCCGGCAATAAACGGACCTGTAATGTTGCCCAGACTTATTGAAGAAATAAGTATACCTGTTGCTGTTCCTGTTTCTTTATTATTTTCCATAATTTCATTTAACCCGCCCGCAAACATAAAGGCCCATCCAATTCCTGTAATAGCTTGCAACGGCATAATTTGAAGTGGATGTCTGGCAAGAGAAAAGAATGGAAATGCGAGAGCTAATATGAGAATTCCAAGGCCTGTGCTCCTCCACTTTATTCTATGCGCAACAAACTTAAGCGTTAAAAATTCAAATAAAGGGTTCATGATTGTGATGCAACCTACCATAAAAGGTGTTGCTCCTAGTTCGGACAGGAAAAGTATCCAAAATGTCCATGTCACATTTATACCCGTGAATGTAAAGAATATTGCAAGGTATAAATTTATATTTTTTTTGATTATCTCTTTTGGAAACAGAGGGATGTTAAAGGATTTTATATCTTCTTCTTTTAATTTTGAAACAAGAAGCAGGGAGATGAGATATAGCACGCCTACCGCTACAAATATCCATCTAATGTTGACAAGAGTAGCGATTACGCTAGAGAGTCCCAGAAAAAAGGCAATGCCCAGTGCGCCCCATGCGGTGTAATCATCCATTGTACCACGGTTTTCATTTACATATGCAGCGAGGGCTCCCGGATATATGCCGATTGAGATTCCCTGCAATATCCTCAAAACAAAAAAATTGGGAAATGATGCAGAAAAAAACGAAACTGCATAGAATAGACTGGTAGATACAACTCCAATGGAAATAATTTTCTTGCGTCCTAGCTTGTCAGAGATTCTTCCAAAAACTGTTGCGGAGAGAAACATTGATAATGCAAATGCAGTACCAAGGAGACCTATTTCAAATCGCGTGGCTCCTAATGTTTCTGCGAATTGTGGAATAAAAAGATCCGCCATGAGGGGTGCACCCGAAACAATAAATTGGATAATGAATCCTATTTTCAGATTTTTTCGTTTTGTTTGCATTCCTCATTATATTGAAAATCAATAATTCTCATATATATTTGGAATTATTCTCATTCAATCTTGCTGTCATTTGTATTTTTGTAATTTGCTTTATTTTGTTAATATTAAGATGTTATTAAAAAATGCATATGGAGGCAAATTTATGACAGAGAAGGACGATGGTCTTGTAGTAGTGTGGACAAGTGGGGACAGGGAAGTCGCATTAAAAATGGTTTTTATGTATACTTTAAATTCAAAATTGAAAGATTGGTGGAAAGACGTTTGTTTAATTGTTTGGGGGCCATCAGCGAAATTACTAAGCGAAGATGTAGAGCTTCAAGGCTATATAAAGAAGATGAAAGAGGTAGGAATAATTTTAGAAGCCTGTAAAGCCTGTTCTGACAGCTATGGAGTTTCAGAAAAACTGGAAAAGCTTGGAGTTAATGTAAAATATATGGGGGAGCTTTTTACAGCGTACGTAAAAAAGGGCAGAAAAGTAATTACTTTTTGAAAAGATGAAAAAAATTAAAAACATACCCAAATTTGACAGACCCAGAGAGAAACTGCAGAAAAAAGGCGTCCAAGCACTTTCAAACCTTGAACTGATGGCTGCTATACTAGGGGGAGGTGTAAAAGGCAGAGGTGTATTCCTGGTAGCAAGGGATGTATTGAAGGTAGCCGAGAATAATTTTGATAACTTAACGGTTGAAAAATTAGAAAAAATAGATGGAATAGGTTTAGCTAAGGCCTGTCAGATATTATCTGCTATTGAACTTTCAAAAAGGCTGTTGATAAAAGATAGTGTAAAAATTAAAGGTGCCGGAGACGTTATAAAATTAGTGGAAGAATTAAAAGATAAAAGACAAGAATATTTTCTTACCTTAACATTGGATGGTGCAGGCAATTTAATCCAGAAGAGGACAGTATTCATCGGAACATTAAATCAAAGCCTTGTCCACCCAAGGGAAGTCTTTGCAGATGCCATAACAGACAGAGCAGCAGCAATCATTTTTGTGCATAATCACCCCTCAGGAAATCTTACTCCGAGCAGAGAAGATAAGCTAATAACAGAAAGATTAATAAAGGCAGGAAATATTGTTGGTATTAATGTTCTTGACCATATTATTATCGGCAAAAACGGATATTTTAGTTTTAAAGCAGAAGGAATTCTTGAAAAGGAAGATAATATTGAATGATACTCATCTTAGTTGTTGAATATTTTTTGTTGCTTCGAATTTTAATTGCAATCCAAAAAATTATTTAAAAATCTTCAAAATAAATTTTAAAATCCCTGTAAAAGGGGTAAAATGAAAAAGAAGGGGGTGAATAATTATGTTTAGAAAACTAATTTTAGTTTTCATTATATTTACTTTATCCTTGTGTCTCGTCTGGAACTCATTTTATCTAAAGGACTATTCATTTAATGGGATTGATTTGGAGGAGGTAAAAGCCTATTCAAGTAGAGCTGTCAACTATTGGGTCAAAGTATTTCGTGGGGAGGGAAACGACGAAGCGTATGCTGTGACACAGACATCTGACGAAAATTATGTTATAGCCGGAAGGAGTAACTCTTTCGGTCTTGAAAATCCTGACCTGGGAGACTATGATATAGTTTTAATTAAACTTTCTTCAGAAGGTTCTATCATCTGGAGTAAGCTTTTCGGGGGTACAAAATTCGATGAGGTATATGCAATTCAAGAAACTTTTGATAAAGGTTTGATGATTTTAGGTTCTACCAAATCCTTTGATGTTGGGTTAAAAAATGCATTTATCATTAAGCTTGACGAAGATATGGAAATTCAGTGGGCAAAAACTTTAGGTAGTAATAAAATCAATGCGTTTGAACAAACCTCAGACAAAGGTTTTATACTTGCTGGGAGCTCAACACTTTCAATTTCAGGTGGCTCTGATGCAATCTTAATAAAGATAGATAAGGAAGGGAGAATTAAATGGTCAACGATCTATGGCGGGAGTCAGAATGAAGAAATCCGCTCGGTCCATCAAACAATTGATGGAGGTTTTATAATGTCAGGTTCAACAAATTCATTTGGGTTTGGAGGATCTGATTTTTTTATTGCAAAATTAGATCAGGCAGGAAGTACTGAGTGGACAAGAGTCTTTGGTGGAGCAAGCAATGATGTTTCAATATCATCTTTTAGGACTTCAGATGCAGGATATTTGGTAGGTGGCTACACATACTCTTTCGGAACTGGAAATGTTGACGCACTTCTTATGAAACTTGATTCAAACGGCAATCCAATCTGGATAAAGGTATTTGGGCAAGAAAATTATGATATGCCTCGCTCTATTATTCCCATTTCTGGTGGAGGATTTGTTGTAACAGGTGGAAGAAAGCAGCCAGATTCCAACAATTTAGATATTTATGTTTCAAAATTCAATCAAGACGGCAATGTTCAGTGGACAAATATATTTAATGGAAGTAGTGATGAAGAGGCATTATCAATAACTCAAACAACTGGCTATGATTTAGTTGTAGTCGGATGGACTAAATCCTTTGGCTCCGGAGATTTAGATTTTATTGTCTTGCGGATGGATTCAGATGGAGATATTGAGTATTGTGGAGATTATATTGAACAGCAAACAGTCGAAAGTAAATCGGAGATAGTAAACGGCAAAATCATTTCTCTTAGTTTCCAAGATGTCACAAGTAAAATTTTTTCCAAGACCCGGCACATTGCAAGCAGTACTATTTATATTGAAGTAAAAGATGTATGCCCCCTTATTTATGCTATTTTTGCAGCTTCTGGTTATGGTGGAAAAATTATACCATCTGGCAAAGTTGAGGTTGTAAGTGGGGAAGAAAGAACTTTTACAATAAAAGCTGATGAAGGCTATAAAATTAATGCAATACTTATAGATGGAAATTCAATTACAATAACAAACGATCAGGAACAACATTATACTTTCACTAACGTACAAAAAGATCATACAATAACTGCAGAGTTCGAAAAAGTGATTGATAAAAAGATTACGATTATAATACTGCAACCTGATAACCCAATAATGACCGTGAATGGCATTTCTCAAGAAATAGATCCTGGCAGGGGCACTAAACCTGTTATTATTCCTGAATGGAGCAGGACAGTTGTTCCGATCAGAGCAATAGTTGAAGCACTTGGAGGAACAATTGGATGGGAAAATACAACAAGAAAAGTCACGATTAATTTTGAAACTACAACGATTGAGCTCTGGATAGATAACCCACAAGCAAAGGTAAACGGGATAGGTAAATGGATTGATGATGGCAATCACGATGTGAGGCCTATTATTGTAAATGATAGGACGATGCTGCCTCTTCGCTTTATTGCAGAATCTCTCGGCTGTGAAGTTGATTGGGATCCCAATACAAGAACAATAACGATAACGCATCAGGAATAAACTTTAAAAAGGACAGGAGATGAGCATGATTCGGAAAAACGAAAGATTTTTGAGGGAGAAGAAAAATTAAGAAAACTAAGCATTAAAGTTAGACTTGAATCGATATTTGGGAGGGATCGGCATGTTTAAAGATTTAATAAAAAAGAACAGGAGTTATCGTAGATTTTACCAGGAAATTTCAGTAAAGCGAGAGACTTTGGAAGAGCTTGTTGGTCTTGCAAGGTTTTCTCCGTCTGCGCGAAATGTTCAGCCACTGAAATACATTCTTTCTTGCGATCCTGAAAAAAATGCCTTAATATTTCCGTGTCTTGCCTGGGCTGGATATCTTAAAGATTGGGCAGGACCAGAAGAAGGTGAGAGACCATCTGCGTATATTGTTATTCTTGGAGATACTGAATTGAGCAAATTCTTTGCTTGGGATTTAGGGATAGCAGCTCAAAGCATCCTTTTAGGTGCTA
This sequence comes from Caldiserica bacterium UBA646, assembly GCA_002299965.1. Taxonomy (GTDB): domain Bacteria; phylum Caldisericota; class Caldisericia; order Caldisericales; family Caldisericaceae; genus UBA646. Next base: position 27,555 of record DBOM01000031.1, read on the forward strand.
CTGAAAAGGGCCTAGGTGGATGCATGATTGCTTCGATAAATAAAGATAATTTGCGTAAAGCTCTAAATGTCCCGGTTCGATTTGAAATACTTCTTGTTATTGCTCTTGGAAAACCCAAAGAAACTGTGGTGATTGAGCCCGTTGGCCCTGATGGAGATATTAAATACTGGAACGATAGCGAAGGGGTACACCATGTGCCAAAGCGTTCACTATCCGAACTTACAATTGGTTAACCGAAATAAAACGGAGGTAGATATAGTGGCTTTAAAAGAAAAATTGATTGAAGTAAGCAAAAATTTTCCTGCTGAATTTAAAGAGCAGAGGGATGGATCTCTTATTCTTCAGTTTGTTGTTGCCGAAAGGAAAGTGTTTCTTTCGAAGAAGAAGCTGACATACAAGTGTAAGATAAGAATTGATGATACGGAAAAGGGAGTAACATTTTTTGAAATGTTACGCGAATCAAGTGTAGGGCTTTCTGGTGGATCTGGCATGGGATTCAAAAAAGAAATCTACGGACTTAAAGGAAAGGAAAGAGAAGGCAATATAGAGGAACAGTCAAGATTGTTTGGCAAGGATTATAAGTATTCTTTTGACTACAAAAAGATAAGAGAAACGATAAAAGAGGAAGCTGAAAAGGCCGGCTATTCTTTTTTGGTGCATCTTTTGGAGCATTAGTGTAAAAATAAAATTGATTCTATGCGGTAACATTGTAAGAATCTTCAATTGATGGAAAAAATTTTGACGAGTTACTTATCTTGTGTATTACAATTTACCTAAAGGGAGGAGAAAATATTATGACTGACGATAAAATGCCGTCTCATCATAGCGTAAATAGCAGAGATCAACACAAAAATTACCCAAATGAAACGATGAAGTTACTTTTGGAGAGAGCAAGCTGCAGGAATTTTTCGAAGAAAAAAATCCCTCATGATATTTTGCAATATATCCTTGAAGCGGGAATCCACTCTCCTACAGGCGGTAATTTACAACCTTATTCTATTATAAAAGTGGAGAATAGCGAGACAAAGCAAAAATTAGCTGAACTTTGCGGGAAGCAAAATTTTATATTTGCGGCTTCTGTAGATTTGTTATTTTGTATTGATTGGCATCGTATTGAAAGATGGGCCAAGCTTGAAGTAGCTCCATTTGCTGCTACGAGTTCTTTTCGCCATTTTTGGATATCTTTTCAGGATACAATTATTTGTGCGCAAAATATTTGTACTGCAGCAGATTCATTAGGGTTAGGCTCAGTTTATGTCGGCACTGTTCTTGAATCTTTTCTCGAGATTAAGGAGCTGTTTCAACTGCCGCAGGGTGTATTTCCTGTTGTACTGCTTTCACTCGGATATCCTGAGAGCAGAGCTCTTCCTAGGCGAAAACTTGGTGCAGATGTGATTGTTCACAATGAAAGATACCATGAAATAGAGGATCAAAAACTTGTAGATGCTTTTAACGAAAAGTATTATGGTTTGAAAATGAAAATAACCGAGGAACGACTTGAAGCAATCGCAAGTGTTGCCAGAGAAGTTCATGGCGAAGGATTTGCCAAAAAGTGCATAGAGCAGATTGAAAAAAATGGATATATAAATTGGGCGCAGCGGTATTTTGCCCTTCATTATCCTGCTAATTATATGCCGAAAGGCAACGGTACCTACATGAAATTAATGGAAGAGTTTGGTTTCAATTGGTTTAAGAAATATTATCTACTTGAAGATAAAGAAAAATAATTGCAAAAACTTTATTATTGTTTTAGTTACTTTTTTTAATACCTGAAATTACTATATATCTTTCTTGCAATACGGAACTTTTTTGCGAGTCGCCTGTCTAAAAGAAAAGGAGGTATTTGATATGAAAAGAAAGATAATTAGTGTCCACAAAATAAGGTTTGCCATTGTGGTACTTATTGTGGGGATGGTGTTGATCAGTGGGTGTGGCAAGCAGCCAGCGTCCGATCAAGAGCCATCTGCGCTAAAGACTGAGCCTGTTGATTTGTCTGATGTACAAACAGAAAAATTAAGTTTTGTGAAACACTACTTTTTGGATCCCCTTGATATAGTAGTACAAGTTCCTCAGTACAATTTGCCGCTTGAGGCAAGCAGGATTGCTAACTTTAATAGCTTTCTGTCAGAGATTACATTAAGCAACGAAGCGCTTACAAAATTACAAGCGAATGGTTTTGTTGTTATTGACAATCCATTTAACCTTAATGAAGAAGATATTACAGAGCCATATAAGAACTTAAAAGAGGTAGAAGTGCCTATTTTTATTACATCTGATTCTTTGCTACATCTTTATCATATCCAGTTTGATGAAACTTTAAGGCAGATAGAAGAACGAGAATTTTACGATGATATATGGAAGATCAGCAAAATTTTGTTAGAAGATTCAATTGAGAAATATAAGAACTCTACAGGAGACCTGAAGGAGGCATCGAGGAGAAGCGTTGCGTATTTTGCAGTTGGCCTTGAGCTTTTAAAACCGAAGGTAGATCAGGTCAAAAAAGATAAGGAGGGTATACAAGATGATGCATTTTTTACTCCTGAAGAAGAAAAAGAATATACTTTTACAGTTCCTGATTTCGTAAAAGGAGATGTTGAGAAGGAATTAAAATTAATAGCAAAGCACGAAGGATTCCATGAATCTCCAATTTTTATTTACAATGAAGATTATTCGCAGTACGTGCCGAGAGGGCATTACACGCGATCAGAAAAATTAAAGAATTATTTTAAGGCATTTATGTGGTACGGAAGGATAAGCATGATACTCAAAGGAAGCCCGGATATACCTCCCGGGGAAACGAATCAGAATGATAAAAAAGGTTTTATCTCTGCTTATGATGCTAAAATTCAAACAATGCAGGCCTGTCTTATTGCATCAATGTTTGCTGAAAATAAAGAGGTAAAAGATAAGTGGGACAGGATTTATTCAGTAACGGCCTTTTACGTTGGTTTATCGGATGATCTTGGTCCTTATGAGTATCTTGAGGCAATGAACGCTGTGTTTGGTGATAAATTTGATCCAAACGAACTAACTGATGAAAATATCATGAAACTTAAAACGAAACTGGCAGAGTATAGGACTCCTGAAATTTATGGCGGAACCGGGATGCAATATGTGAGTGCTGCTGGCGGTCCTGATGAAGTTTTGGCGAACACACAGGGCTTCAGATTAATGGGTCAAAGATTTATCCCGGATTCTTATATGTTCCAGAACCTTGTTTTTGGATATGTCACTAAGTATCTTGGCAATGAAGAACCGTTTACAATGGTTTTTATTGATGGTGTTGGTCCTGCCAGAGGATTTCCACGAGGGCTAGATGTGATGTCTTTACTTGGGTCAAAGAGAGCGATGGAGATTTTACAAGAAGGAGACGATACGAATTATGAGGGGTATGCAGAACAGTACGCAAAACTGAAAGAGGAATTTGATGGTTTTACTGCAGAGGAGTGGAATAAAAATCTTTATTGGTCCTGGCTTTATGCGTTAAAACCTCTATTGCAAGAGTATGGGAATGGTTATCCGACGTTTATGCGGACAAAAGCGTGGCAGGATAAAGAATTATCTACCTGCCTATCTTCGTGGACAGAATTGCGGCATGATACTATTCTTTATGCAAAGCAGAGTTATACTATGTTTGAAAAGTCTATTGCTCCTCCACCATCTGAGAAGCCTGTTGTTGGCTATGTCGAGCCGGTACCGGAATTTTATAACAGGTTATTAACTTTGACGCGGATGACAAATAAGGGTTTAAGTGACATGAACGTTCTGGACAATTCTGCAAAATATCGCTTGGAAAATCTGGAGAAGATACTTGAAAGGTTAAGAGATATATCTGCGAAGGAATTAGAGAACAAAGAATTAACAGAAGAAGATTACGAGTTCATCAAAAATTTTGGAGAGGAATTAAACGGAGTTATACAGGACGTTGATGATAAGGCCAAGAAAACAACTATTATTGCAGATGTCCATACAGATGGCAACACAGGACAGGTTCTGGAAGAAGGGAGTGGCTATGTTAAGTTAATCATTGTTGCATACAAAGTTCCCGATGGCAGGATTCTTGTTGGCGCAGGGCCGGTAATGAGTTATTATGAATTTAAACATCCAATGGAAAATAGATTGACAGATGAAGAGTGGAGGGAGATGTTAAAATCTAATCCTCCTGAAAATCCGGGATGGATTTCTAATTTTTCAGATTAACGGCAAATTAGCTAATAAAGCATGTTTATCGAGTGTCACACTGGTGCCTGGCACCAGTGTGACATTTCAGAAGCCCCAGTTTTTATATAAGCTTGTTAGCATTGAATCCAAAAAAATTATCTGATGTTTGATGTCTTTTAAGCATTTTATAACTTGAATAAGATTTATATTTAAGAATTGTTTTATGTGACTTATATATTTATTGACATCATAAAAAATAGTTTGTAAAATAAAATATTGTAAGAACAAAAGCAAAAATTTTTGTAAGAGCGAATGAAACTGCAAGTGTACAGGATACGTTCAAATGTATCTTTACATTAGAAGGATGTTTTACTAGATTTTTTAAGGCAGATATATGTTGTGTGCCTTAGGGGGTAGTAATAAATGCATGTTCAACGATATTACGATGTAAGAGAATTTATTCAAAGTGTTGAAACTTTTCTTGAAAGAAATGAAGCAGTCAACAACTTACCATTAGGAATTCTCTTTAGACTTAAAAAAGAATCAAAATTGACTGAGCAAAAATCTAAACCATTCTTTGCCTTGGTTAAGCACGGGCAAGACATCATATTTGTAATGTTAATGACTCCACCTCACAATATGATTATTTACGGGGAAGGGAATAATTTAGATGCGGTAATAGAGCAGTCTATTTTGTTCCTTCGGAAAGAAGAGATTTTGATTCCTGGGGTTATCGGCCCACGCGAACTAGCAACAAAATTTGCATTTTCATGGGCTCAAGCAACAGGACATGTACCGATTATCAAAATGGAACAGATGATATATAGGCTGAATGAAGTAAATGAAATTGATCTGAGTCCCGGGAGATTAATCCTTGCGGCGCAAAAAGATATTGACCTTGTGGGAAACTGGATATTCGAATTTTCTAAGGTTACATCGGAAACAGTGAGCCTTACTGAGGCACGGAGAAAAGCAGAATTTGCCATTAAAGAATCTTGTGTATTTTTATGGGAAGATAAGATTCCCGTATCTATGGCTTCGAAAGCCAGGCCTACGAAAAACGGAATTGTTATAAGTGCTGTTTATACGTCTTTGCAGTTTCAAAAGAAAGGATATGCCACATCTTGTGTTGCTTCATTGAGCAAGTTATTGCTCAGCGAGGGTTACAAATTCTGTAGTCTTTATACAGATCTTTCAAATCCTACATCTAACAGCATTTACAGAAAAATAGGATATCGTCCGATAGCGCTTTCGATTGTTTATAGCTTTCAAGCTTCACAGACTTAAAGTAGATGCTATAATATATAATAAAATATATTCGATTGTGCTCAACACTTTTGTTCAGCGACTTTGAATATTGAGCATGGGATAGGGTAGAGTGATCATTTCTGCTATTTTGACAAAGCGAATATAATGGTGTCATTATAAAAGAATATAAAAACTCTTTTAAGGAGGGGGAGATGGCTAAGCAAATTGGTTGTTGCGGAATCATCTGCAGTGAATGCCCGGCATTTCAGGCAACTCAGGCAGACGATGACAATAAAAGGATTGAAGTTGCCAAGCAGTGGTCTGAGGAATTTAAGACAGAGATTAAGCCCGAATACATTAACTGCGATGGGTGTATGTCAGAAAGTGGGAGGTATTTCAGCTATTGTATAGAGTGTGAAATTAGGAGATGCTGTAAGGAGCGCCACCTTGTTAATTGTGCTTATTGCAATGAATATCCCTGCGAAACATTAAGTGAATTTTTTGAAACGGCACCTGATGCAAAGACAACACTTGATAATATCAAGGATGATTTCAGAACTATCTAATTTTTGGCAATAATATCTTTAACGACTATAATTGCGTGAAGGTCAGTTACTAATGGAATAGTCTTTAAGAAAAACAGATGGGGAAAAATGAATTTGAAAAAAGGATGGAGAATAAAATGCAATTTCGTAGATTTGGTAGGACGGGCGTAAAAGTATCAATTCTTGGTTTCGGTTGTATGCGTTTCCCAACGATAGGAGACGACAGTTCACAGATAGATGAACCTCAAGCAACTGAGATGTTGCGGTATGCTATAGATAGTGGAGTTAATTATATTGATACAGCATATCCATACCACGAAGGTAAAGGCGAAAGTTTTGTAGGCAGAGCTTTAAAAGATGGTTACAGAGATCGCGTAAATCTTGCTACAAAAATGCCTGTCTGGCTTGTGAATAGTTATGAAGATTTTGACCGTTTTTTCAATGAACAGCTTGAGAGACTTGAGACGGATCATATTGATTTTTACTTGCTACATGCACTTAATGAAGAACGGTGGGAAAAGATTGTTAATTTAGATGTTATTAAGTGGATCGAGATAGAAAAAGCAAAAGGGAGAATTAGGCATATTGGCTTTTCTTTTCATGATTCTTACGATGTTTTTGTAAAAATCATAGATGATTATGATAGGTGGGAGTTTTGTCAAGTGCAGTATAATTATATGGACGAGGAGTTTCAAGCTGGCACCAGAGGATTAAAGTATGCATTTTCAAAGGGATTAGGAATAATTGTTATGGAGCCTATCCTTGGCGGGAATCTTGCAAATCCTCCTGAAATAATTAATAGCATCTGGGATGAGGCAATACACAAAAGAACTCCAGCAGAATGGGCACTTCAATGGGTGTGGAATAAACCCGAAGTTTCTGTTGTGCTTAGTGGCATGAGCAATATGCAGCAGGTTGAAGAAAACGTTGAAAGTGCTGACCTGGCAAGAGCCGATGCATTTACGCAAGATGATTTAGATATAGTTGCACGCGTTCGCGATAAATATCGAGAGATTCAGCCGATTTCGTGCACTGATTGTAGATACTGCATGCCCTGTCCTAATGGAGTAAATATTCCTCACAATTTTATGATTTACAATGTAGGGATGATGTACAATAAAATGTCTCGTGTTAAGCAATGGTTTGCTTTAATGAGGGACAAAGGAAGCAGTGCTGCATCGTGTATTCAGTGCGGGCAGTGCGAGGAAAAATGTCCTCAAAAGATAAAAATTATAGACTGGCTAACAACTATCACTAAAGAACTTGGGTAAATGAATCTATAAGCTATTTACAGCTTTTTCTATTCTTTTTAGCCCTTCTTCCAATATGCTTCTGGGACAGGCAATATTAATTCTTTCAAATCCTGAACCGCTTGAGCCAAACAAGTATCCATCGTCAAGTCCAACTTTAGCTTTTCTTCTCAAGAATGCACTGAGCTTTTCATTGTCCATACCTAATTTTCGGAAATCCAGCCATGCAAGGTATGTTCCCTCAGGTTTTATTACTTTAACTTGTGGAATTTTTTCTTCGAAGTATTTCATAAGAAATTCCAGGTTCTTCCTTAGGTAATCAAGCAATTGAGAAAGCCACTCGTTGCCATATCGATATGCTGCTTCAAGTGCTACAAGACCTAAAACATTCGTGTCTGGTGTGATTCCTTCTTTTGCGATGTTGAATTTATTGCGAAGATCCTCATTTGGTATGATGATTGATGATGCTTCAAGTCCTGCCAAATTAAATGTTTTACTGGGAGCCATACAGGTAATAGAATGTTGCTCAAATTCTTTTGAAATTGTTGCAAATGGTGTATGAGTTGAATTTGTAAGCAGTAGCTCGCAATGTATTTCATCAGAGATTACAATGGCGTCGTGTTTTAAGGCGATTTCTCCTGCTTTTTTTAGCTCTTTTTTACTCCACACTCTCCCGACAGGGTTGTGAGGATTGCAGAGTATCATCAATCTTGTACGAGGTGGTGAAGGTATCATTTCAGGGTGAGGTGCAAACTTTTTTTTAAGATCTTCAAAATCCATTTCATAATGATTATTGATGAGTTTCAATTGATTATTTGAAATATTGCATCCATTATCTCTTATTGCATTCCAAAAAGGGTAGTAAACAGGACCCTGGAGTATTACATCATCCCCCGGGTGGGTAAAGGCCTTGATTGCGCTGTATATTGCTGGAATAACGCCTGGAGTAAATACAATCCACTCTGGTTTTATCTTCCAATTGTATTTTTGTTGTACACGATCGACAACTGCACTTGTGAGCGAATTCCAGGGCATTGTGTACCCAAAAACTCCGTGATCAATTCTCTTTTTTAATGCATCGATAATTGGTTTTGCAACAAGGAAATCCATGTCTGCAACCCACATGGGAAGGACATCATCACTTCCAAATATAAGTTCTGTGGTGTCCCATTTCCAGGAACTGGTGCCTTTTCTATTAATGACTTTGTCAAAATTGTATTTCATTTTGTCCTCCATATTTTAAGCATGTTGAGATTTTTTGTTATCTTAATCATTTTAGTAGTATAGATGATTTTTTCAATTAGCACTGGGAAGTAGTTTTTCTATTGCCGTTTTGTTTTATAATGGAACATAGGAATATATTATTTGCGGTGAGATAAATTCAGGGAGGGGATAAAAATTTCGATATGCTAATAGAAACTATAACAGGACGAGTTCGTCAGTATTTGCTTGGAGCAGAGCAAGAATTTGTATTCAAACACATAGATAGTATTGACCTTCCCAGGATAGACAAAATCGATTTGTATATCCATATTCCGTTTTGTAAAAATGTGTGTCCTTACTGTCCTTATAATAAAGTAAAATACGATAAGAAATTGATAAACCCGTATGTAAATGCTATGCTTAACGAAATTGAACAATATTATGAGCGGTTGGGAAAAATTGAAATATCTTCCATATACATAGGTGGCGGTACTCCGACAAACCTCATTGATGAGCTGGCAGTAATCTTAAGAAAGATAAGAGAATGCTTTATTTTGACAGGCGATATTGCTATCGAAACTAATCCAGACGATATAAATGAAGAGGTGATAAATAAATTAAAAAGGTATGGCGTAACTCTTTTGAGTCTCGGTGTGCAGAGTTTTAATGATAAGTGTCTTACTTTTCTTGGGAGAAGCTATGAAGCAAACATCTTGCCTCAAGCGGCAACGCTTGCTCTCTCATCTCATTTTGAATCAGTTAACTTCGATTTGATGTTTGCCTTACCCGGGCAAAACATTAGTGATGTGATTAATGATCTTAGAAAATCATTTAGTTTAGGTGTAGGCCAGGTTACTCTTTATCCTTTATTTACTTTTCCATATTCTGCGGCAGGGAAATATTTGAAACTGAAAAAAATTAAAATGCCTGGCATATTTGCGAGAAGGAAGATGTATAGAGCAATACATCAGTTCTGTCTCGACAATGGCTTCCAGCGTGTATCTGTCTGGGGTTTTAAAAAGGGCGATGCACCACGTTATTCTTCTGTTACAAGGGGGTGTTATATTGGTCTTGGTGCCGGAGCTGGTTCGTTTGTTTCAAATGCCTTTTATTTCAATACATTTTCCATTGAAAAATACATAGAAACACTTTCCAGTGGGAAATTGCCAGTAGCATTGAAGATGGATGTAGGTAAAAAATTATCAAGATATTATTGGCTGTACTGGCGATTATATGATACGTATATTCCCAAAAAACATTTCAAAGAATTATTTGGCGAAGAGGATAATAAAATTTACCGACTTTTATGGCTGTTTAAGGTTTTGGGATTGTGCAGAGAAGAAACAAATCAATTTTCTTTGACAGAGAGAGGGGCTTTTTGGCTGCATCTTATGCAGAACTACTTTGTTTTAAACTACATTAATAAGGTCTGGTCTGTTGCAATGAGGGAGGCATGGCCTGATAGGATTAAAATATAAAAAGGCTCATCATGTAAAGATTATGGAGGATGAGCCTTTTTTAGATGTGTAAAAAAATTATTCTCTACTGTATGGTTTTCCAACAGATGCAGGAAATTCTATCTGTTTTTTAAATATCATCATAATAATGAGAACCGAAATAAATGGAAGCATAAGAAAAAATTGATAAGGAATATTAGCGGATATTAATTTTAATTGGAATGCTATAACTTCAATACCTGCGAATAAAAATCCACCTAATATTGCTCTCTGTGGTTTCCAGCTTGCAAATATTGCAATTCCTATTGCCATAAATCCTCTACCTGCCGAAATATCCGGAGAGTATGTACCCGTTATTGCGATTGGAAGATATGCTCCCGCAACACCTATTAAAGCTGAGCCAATAATTGTTGCAAGGTATCTTCTTCTTTTTACGTTTACTCCGACAACATCAGCTGCTTTTGGATTTTCTCCAATTGCCCTTGTTTCAAGACCAACTTTGGTTTTATAATAAAACCAATATGAAATAATAACCGCAAAATACATAAAGTAAATGATAACATCCTGATTTAGAATGCCTGAAATAATAGGAATTTTAGACAAGAAAGGTATAGTTACAGCTGGAACATGTGGAGCTTGAGGGGCAGATAATCTTACTCCAACAATAATTTTATACAATAAGTCAGAAAGCCCGGAACCAAAGATGACAAGAATTATACCAAGTATAAATTGATTAACCTTAAAGGTTTCGTGAACAAACGCCAGTATAAAACCAAATGCCATACCTATAAGAGCTCCTGCAATAAACCCCACTAGCCAACTGCCTGTGAGATAAGCAGTTAAAAATCCCCCAGATGCTGAAGCAAGTAGAATACCTTCGGCAGAAACATTAAAGATTCCCGTCCTTCCTCCAATTATAATTCCAAGGCTTGTCAGCGTGTAAACTGTTGCATATACCATTGTTTGAGATATAAAAGAGGTTATAGCTGTCATTATTTGCCTCCGTTTGGTTCAAATTTTTTTCTTATAATAACAATTAATAAGACAATTAATGCCTGGCTAAGAAATACCATTTCTACTGGGATTTGCATAGTTCTTTGAAGTGCATCAGCACCAACTAGAAGTACCGCCATAAAGAAAGCTGCTACAGGGACACCTGTTGGACTTCCTGCGACTACTAAGCTGGTTAAAATTCCGAATACACCATACTGGGCTCCACTTGTTTTAGCAAAGCCTTCTATAAGTTTCCCATGGATATTCATCACTTCAAGTGCTCCCCCCAGTCCTGCGAGAGCTCCTCCTAGAAGGAAAGTGAGCATAATTGTTCTTTGAAAATTTATTCCATAAGTTTGTGCCGCATGTAAATTATATCCCACTGAGGTAATTTCATATCCAAGCTTCGTCTTTTTTAATAGTATATATACGAAAATTATTGCAAGTATGGCAAAGATGATAGAATACGGTATCTTATGAAAGAAACCAAGTATTGCAGAACTGGGCAGTGGTCTTGTAATGGGGTGCCCTTCCAGCGGGTCCTTAAATGTTGGAGAGGTGGCAATAAAATTTACGAATAGGACTGCAACAAAATTAAGCATAATGGTTGAAATAATCGGGTTTATATCGTATTTAGCTTTCAAAAAACCTGCGAACCATCCCCATAAGGCTCCTGCTAAAATTCCAACAACTACCAGCAGAGGAATCATTATGAAAGATGGCAGGCCAAAGTTTCCAATTAATAATCCGACTGCCGCGACAGCAGTTCCTCCGAAAAGCATCTGTCCCCATGCGCCTATATTAAAGAATTTAATCATAAAAGGTATTGTAAAAGCATACGTTGTAAAAATGAGAGGAATTGTCTTTTTTATCGTCTCCTGGAATCCGAAAGCAGATTTAAAAGACGTGGTTATGAGAGTTTTTAATGCATCTGGGACACTAAAGCCAAGGAGAGCGATAATGACGGAGATAAGGCCAAAAGCAATAAGAAGTGCTAATCCATAGAGAGACAAGCTCCTCAGGAGTTTTGTTAGAAGACCATTTTGAATTATGTTTTTCTTTTTCATTTTTTGTATACCTAACCCCCTATCATTAATAGGCCAATTTTATATTTATTAAATTCGCTTCTTTGGAAAATGCCCTTAAGCTCTCCATTATGTAGAACAGCTATCCTATCGCTTATTATCATTAATTCATCTAGATCTTCATTTATACAGAGAACAGCTCCGCCATTATTTCTGGTTTCAACAAGCTTATTGAATATAAATTCCACTGTTAAAACATCAAGCCCGGAAGTAGGATTATGTGTTATGAGCAAATCAGTTGGGCTAACAAATGCTCTTCCCATAATTACCTTTTGAATATTCCCGCCAGATAAGCGCCTGATTGCAAGCTCTTCGCTAGGCGTAGCTACATTGTAATCTTTAATTGTTTTCCTTGCTGCTTTTGTTGCTTCGTTCCAATTGATAAAAAGATTTTTTTCAAGAAATCTTTTTTCTGTATGATGGCCAAGAAGTACATTTTCTTTTATACTCCCGTCATTGAGAATTCCTTCTTTGATTCTATCTTCCGGAGTATAAGCCACTCCTTTATTAAAAACAGAAAGTGTTGATAAATGTTTGATGCTTTCACCGTTTACAAGAATATCTCCATTGCTTAGGAGAGACGGATTTATCATGGCGCTAGCAAGTTCTTTTTCGCCATTTCCAGAGACAGAGGCAACGCCAAATATTTCTCCTCCATAGACTTCAAACGAGATGTTTTTTAATCCTTTACTTTTTTCTTTCCCTTTTACTTCAATGTTTTTTACTATACATACGGGTTTTTTGCTTCTTTTGATGGCAGGCAACTCTACTTTAGGGAGTGCACTTTCCGTAACTTTGATATCTTTTTCCATAAACATAAGTTTTACCAGTTTTTCTTTAGTCATTTGTTCTTTGTCTATTGTATCTTGAACCTTTCCTCTCCTAAGCACAGTAACTGAGTCGCAAGATTCCATTATTTCTTTTATTTTATGCGTTATAAAGATTACCGTTACTCCTTTTTTTACAAGGGCTCTTAGGGATTTAAGTAATTGCCGAAATTCACTTTCCACAAGAGACGTTGTTGGTTCATCTAAAATAAGAAGTTTTGCCCCTTTGTGCAATGCCCTTATAATTTCTATTTTTTGTTTTACTCCTGCTGGGAGTTCTTTCGTTTTTACATCAAGAGGAAAAGTTAATCCAAGTTCTTCCATTATTTTTTTAACTTTTCTTCGCTCTTCTTTAATTGGTAGTTTAAATTTGTCTTTTGGCGTACCAAGGATGATATTTTCAACTGCATTAAATTCTGGAACCAATGTAGAAATTTGATGAACCATTCCTATCCCAATCTTTATAGAATCAAAGGGAGAGTCGATTCGAACTTTTTTACCATCTATATAAATTTCTCCTTTATTGGGAGAATAAAGGCCATATAAAATATTCATTAGGGTTGATTTTCCAGCCCCGTTTTCTCCGAGAAGACCATGGATTTCTCCTTTTGCTGCCGTAAAGGTGACATTATCCAGTGCGATAACTTTTCCAAAAACTTTTCGTATATTTTTTAATTCAACGAGGTTTTTATTTTCCATTTTATTTCCTTTAATTTTTTAAGGGCTCCCCAAAGGGAGCCCTTAAAAATAAATTGATTTGTCCTTACGGGAGAATTTCTGTAAGATTCTTTATAATATCAATTTTACCTGCTTCGACATCATCTGCTATCTGTTGTATTCTTGCGCTAATTTCTTCTGATACGTTGCTGATAGGGAATTGAGCATATCTTGCTTTTCCTTTACCATAATCTAAATTAATGAAGCCACCTTTTTCTCCGTCTAGTATTTTACCTACAATTTCCTTTATAGGAACTGAAAAATCAAAGAGGTCTGATGTAAGATAGTTATCAGGAGCCTGAATTTTCTTGTCAGTATATTTTGTAGTTATATAGACTGGTCTGCCTGCCTCTTTAACAGCATTGTAAAGTCCATAATTTCCAAGATTTACAGAGCTTAATATAACATCGATGTCTTTTGATATAAGACCTTCAGCTGCTTGTCTTGTTTTCAGTGGATCATTGAAATCCCCAACAAAGAGGTATTGAAGTGTAGCGTCTGAATCTACATCACGAATTCCCTGCTTTACTGCATTGATTTCCCCATTAGTGAAGGGAAGCGCAAGTCCTCCAATGTAACCAATATTTCCTGTCTCTGTTTTTAAACCTGCTAAAGAACCAAGTATATAAAATCCGGTGTAAAAGTTTCTATCCATATACCAGAAGTTAGCTTTCTTTTCTGCTGGTTCGTCATCAACTTCTATGATAAAGGTGACATCTGGATAGTCATCTCCTATTTTCAGGGCTGCCCCGTTGAACTGATTTCCATGTACCCATATGATGTTGTATCCATCATTTGCATATTCTTTTAGAACTCTTTCTGCATCAGGTACTGCAACTTTTTCAGAATAAGCTGTTTTTATATCATACTTGTTTCCAGTTTCTTGCAGTGCTACGTATCCAATAGCGTTGTAATCTGCATCCTGAATTGAGCCCGGGAAAAGCGCGGCTAATTTGAATTCAGGTGTTTCTACCTCTTCTTCTTTTGGCGCGCAACCTACAGAAAAGCTTAAAATTCCAATTAGCACAACCAAAAGTAGTACTGTCAATTTTTTCATGTAATCCTCCTTAAAAGTTTGTTTTTGAAAATAAAAATACTAACTCCCTTTCACCTCCTTTTTTAATTATTTTAAAGAAGTAAAGTCTTTTGAAAAAGTTTTTGAGCGATTAATAAAATCAGTATAATAAAAATATGTTTTTTTTCAAATCATAAAATTAAAAACTTTTACTAAGGAGGCTTTTATGGAAAATTTATTGATTAAAAATGCAAAGCTTAGAAATAGGGAGGAAGTTGTTGATATATTGGTGTCTGATGGAAAAATAGTTAGTATTGGAGAAGGATTAAAGCTAGATACTGATAAAGTTTTTGATGCCTACGGAAATCTTGTAACTCCAACTTTTGTTGACACGCATCTTCATATTGACAAAGCCTATACTGCTTTTTATGGAAGATCCAGCAAAGAGGAAACTCTTGAGGAATCTATCAAAATAATGCACGATAGCAAGAGGAATTATACCGTGGAAGATGTGCAAAAAAGAGCAGAGAGGGCAATTAAAGAATCTGTAAAATTTGGCGTAACAAAGATAAGAGGCCATGTAGACATTGATACAATTGGAGGTCTGACAGCACTTGAGGGTTGTCTTAAAGCAAAAGAAGCGACAAAGGATATTGCTGATGTTCAGCTTGTTGCATTTGCTCAGGAAGGGATATTTAGGGATCCGGGGACAGAGGAGCTTATGTATACAGCCATGGATATGGGAGCAGATGTCGTTGGTGGTATGCCAGCAGCAGAATGGATGATGGACGAATCACGAAAACATGTTGATCTTGTTTTTGAGATTGCTAAAAAGTATGATGCAGACATTGATATGCATATCGATCAGACCAAAGATCCTTTGGCACAATCATTAGAATATACTGCACTGAAGAGTATTAAAGAAGATTACAAGGGAAGAGTAACTGGCGGACATTGTACTTCTCTTGCTTATCAGGATGATGCGCATGCAAAGAAAGTTGTTGAATTGCTGAAACTTGCAGATTTTAATGTTTGTGTTAATCCGCAAGTTTTAGCTATCATGGGAGTTGACTCTGAACCCAGAACAAGAGGTCTTACAAGAGTAAGAGAGCTTGTAGAAGCGGGAGTCAATGTGGCAACTGCACAGGATACAATATGTGATGGTTTTCATCTATATGGTACTGGAGATCCTCTTGATTATGGTTTACTTATGGCTTATCAAGCTCAATATAATTCTACCAGTAGCGCAAAAATTATTTATGATATGATAACGTTTAATTCGGCAAAAATCATGAGACTTAGTGATTATGGGATAAAAGTTGGGAATACGGCCGATTTTAATATTATATTCGCAAAGAATGAATCAGAAGCACTGAGAACGAGGCCTGGCAGACTTGTGTTTAGAAAAGGAAAATTAATTGCAAAGTACGAAAAAGAGGGAATATTTGTTAACTAGTAACTTTTCTTCTGGTGTGTATCTACCAATTTTAAAGATACTACAGTAGCAACAGGCAAAGCGGCTAAGGAAATAAACATTGCTGCATGTAATCCTATAATATCGATCAGGTAGCTTAACCCTATTAGTATTATGCTGGCACTTCCCCACGATATTCCCATACTTAAACTGGAGGCTATGCTCCTTCGAGTAGGAAGAAGTTCTTGCATATAAGATACATTTGTTCCCATTGTGCAGAATAGAACAAATGCCATAGCTGAGTACAGCACAAGCATTGCATAGATGTTATTTGTTAAAAGCATCGTTATGCCAAGTATTGGCGCAATAGCTGCTGAAAGTATATTTATTAACTTAGGACTAGTTTTGTCTGCAAATACCGCCCCTATATAATTACCAAATATGCCACAGAATGCTGCTGCCGTGAGAAAATAGCTTCCCCACATAATATCGTATCCAAGCTGTCGCACATATAGCGGTATCATCGTTGAGATGCCCATACTAGTGATGGTTCGTAGCGTTATTACCAGTACAAGATTTTTTACTCCCGGAACGGTTAGAGATTTTCTTAGGCCCAGGTTTTTTGCTTGAGGTATATCGATTGGTCTTTCTTTAGTTTTTTTAATAAATAGAAATGCGATAATGGCAACAATTATACCAAAACTGGCAAGTGCTGGCATTGAATAAATTCCATATTTTTTAACATACCATATTGTCATTATGGGCGCAGCTGCTGCTCCTAATGCTCCACCCATGGAAAACAGTGACATTGCTGTGTGACTACGTTTAAAAGCAATTTCTCCTACAGAAGAAGCTCCATTGGGATGAAAAAATGAGTTCCCAATCTTTCCGATAGCCAGGAATACAAAGAGTAGTGGAACGGTTTTCGCGATTCCTATGAGAGGGGTAAATATTGATGCAAGAAGAATGCTTATTATCTGTATTCTCTTTTCTTTAAAATGTACTCCAAGCAATGCGCCTAATGGCTGCGTGAATGCAGCAATAACACCAAGGATTGATGGGATCATTGCAACTTTGCCTTGAGAGAGTGCAAATTGTGTCATTATTAAGGGAAGCAGTGGTTTTAACATCCCCGAGTACCAGTCTACAGTGAAGTGTCCCAGCGCATAAAGTAATAGTTGATATCTGGAACTAACAAGCTGCTCTTTTTTAATCATGTGTGTATTGTATCGAATCAATTGACTATGTCAACATTTTTGATTGATTGAATATGAGAATTTGTTTTATAGGAGTGTTAGATAAATATTTTGTGTGGAAAGTAGGAATTTTTATCATAAAGCTTTCTAAAACTATTTAAAGTTTTTGAATTGGTACTATAATTATTTTAAGAGATGATAGTTATGGATGTTTTACTTATTAATCCTCTTGTGCAAGGGGTATATGATGCAATTGATATAAAACTCCCTCCTCTGGGGCTTGCCTATATAGCTGCAGTGTTGCGAGAAAAGGGGCATACTGTAAAAATTATCGATCTTAATGTAGAAGATAATCTGTGGGAAGTACTTTCCGAAAGAGAATGGGGGCTTGCAGGCATATCCTGTGATACGAGTCGATATCCGGTAGCAATGGAAATTGCAAAACAAATTAAGAAGTATTATAGCTGCAAAATCATTATGGGTGGCCCGCACGTTACATTTTTTGACAGGGAGACATTAAATACGGGTGCGGTAGATTATGTTGCAAGGGGTGAGGGAGAATATATTGCGCTAAATCTTGTTGATGCGCTTGCGAATAGTTCTGCCCTTGCAAAAGTAAAAGGCATTTCTTTCATAAAAAAGGGGGAGTTTACTCGCACACCTTCTGCGCCTCTGATAAAAGATTTAGACACTCTACCTTTTCCTGCACGAGATTTACTTCCTATGGATAAGTACAAAATTACACGTTTCTTTGGGTGGCCAATAACAAATGTTTTGACAACGAGAGGATGTCCATTTGACTGTAATTTTTGTTCGTCTTCCCAGTTCTTTGGGTTATTATGGCGAACGAGGAGCCCCAAAAATATAGTGGATGAAGTCGAAGAAGTGATGAAAAAATATGGATACAATGCATTTGCATTCATTGATGATAATTTTACACTGAATCCCGGAAGAGTAATAGAAATATCCAAAGAAATATTAAAAAGGAAATTGGATGTATTCTGGTGGGCATTTTCCAGAGTAGACGAACTTTTAAGGAATGAAGAGATGGTGAAATGGATGGCAAGATCTGGATGTAAAATGATATTTTTAGGTATAGAAAGTGTAAGTAAAAAAATTCTTGATGCTTATAACAAGAGAATTTCCTCTGATGATTCCGTAAAAGCAGTAAAACTTCTTAGAAAATACGGAATAGCAACCTGGGGAAGCTTTATCATAGGAGGCTTAGAGGAGACAAAAGAAATGATTTTAAACACAGTATGGTTTGCAAAGTTTCTTGATCCAAAAAATGTACAATTCTCTATTCTTACGCCTTTCCCCGGGACACGACTATATGCGAATGCTGAAAGAGAAAATTTACTAATACACAAAAACTGGGCGTATTACAATGGCGCGCATAGTGTGCTAAAAACAAAATATCTTAAATCCCATGAACTGCAATATTTACTTAAGAAGGCGTATATTTCCTTTTATTTGAGGCCTAATCGGTTAGTAAAAATTTTTCCTGTCGCTTTAAAGTTTCTTGTTGAATTACGCGGAAAAAGGGTACGAGAAAAACGTATTGAACAGATGATAGAACAAGGCCCGGCATATGTTTTAAGACATAAAAAGTTTATCTATAAAATTCTCCCGTAGAGGTAATTGGCATCTACTTTTTCAACTAAAACGGGAACAATACTTCCTAACTCTATATTTGTGCCTGTAAATTTTGTTTTAAGATAGTAAGGAGTAAATCCAGTGTAATGCATTCCATCTTTTTCTTCGACAAGCACTTCAACTGTTTTGTTTAGAAATCTATCTTTAAATGCAGTTCTTTCTATATTTACTGCATGCAGTAGTCTTTCTGCGCGCGTTTTTTTTAGTGATTCTGAGACAGTTTCTTTCATAAAATAAGCAGGGGTGAAAGGTCTTTTTGAATATCTGAATATATGTACTTTAGAAAAATGTGCTTTTCCTACAATTGATACTGAGTTTAAAAATGCATTGTCTGTTTCTCCCGGGAAACCCACGATAATGTCGGTAGTGATAGAAAAGTTTTGGTCTTTTTTTCTTAGTTTCTCTATAATGTTTAGGCATTCTTCTGTTGTGTAATTTCTGTTCATTCTTTTTAGCACTTCATTATCTCCGGATTGAAGGGAAATGTGAAAGTGAGGTGTTACAGGCGGAGTTAATTCCCTTATAAGATCATCTGTTATGGCTGTAGGATATATAGAACTAATTCTTATTCTTTCAATTCTCTCGATCGTTTTTAATGTTTTTAAAAGTGAAGCCAAAGATGTTCCAATGTCTTCTCCATATTTGCCGATTTCAGTGCCAGAAAGTACAATTTCTTTGTATCCTGTTTTTGAAAGTTCTTGTACTTCTTTTGATATGGCTTTTCTTGTTTTGCTTTTTATCTTGCTACCCCTTACGAACGGCACAATGCAGTATGTACAGAAGTTGTTGCATCCTTCTTCTATTTTAATTGTGGCTCGTGTATGCCCTGAAAATCTTTTTATCGATTCTTCTTGCAGCGATATTGGAGAATAAGTATTATTGTAGTAGAAATCAGCTATCTTTTTGCGTTCTCCTGTGTATAAAAAGATATTGTTTTCTTTAAAATCTGGACGAAGCCTTGCAAAGCAACTTGTTATGATGATTTTTGCATTTGGATTTGTTCTTTTTGCACGGTGTACTGCTTTTCTCGTTTCTGCCTCTGCTTTACCTGTTACTACACAGGAATTGATAATATATAAATCTGCCTTGTTATGGAATGGAATAACTGTATCTCCATGGCTTTCGAACGATTCTCTAATGAGCTCTGTTTCATACTGATTTGTTTTACAACCTAAGGTGTATATTGCTATGCGCATTATGTCATAATTTTGTCAGCAAACTCTTCCAGGCTGTCAGCTATTTGTTCCAATACATGGATACCTTTAATGTAATCCATTCGGGTAGGGCCGATCAAAGCAAGCATACCCTCCATTTCTTTTATTGTGTATTTTACTGTAATAAGGCTGCAATCCCATAATTGGGGTAACTTGTTTTCCTTCCCGATGAGGTAACCAAGATTATCTTTTAATGGAACATCCTCGATAATATCTTCTATTAATCTTTTTTCTTCAAGCATTTTCAGAAGAAGCTCTACCTTTTTTTCTGCTAGTGTAATTCTTGCGGAAAGAAGGTTGGCAATGCCTTTTATATAAATTTCTCTTGTTGCATTTTTTCTTATTTCTTTTTCCAAGAATTGGTAAAAAGTTTTTATAATTACGTTTTCTTGCCTGAATTCTTCTGAAAAGAATTTTGTTTTTCTTAACAAACGTGATGCTTGTTTAAGGGATAAGTTAGAAAGTTTATCATTGATAAAATGTTCTATTAAGATCAATTCGTTCGTGGATGTTTTTGTTTTGACAATAGGAGCTGCTTCTGAAGTATAGGTATCAGTGACAAGCACGGTGTATACATTTTGATTATTTATTGCAAAAAAATGTATATATTTAATGTGTTCGTCCTCTGTTTCAGGGGATAGCACGAGGGCAATTTCTTTTGTGCTTTGGGACATAA
Source organism: Caldiserica bacterium UBA646 (assembly GCA_002299965.1). Classification (GTDB taxonomy): domain Bacteria; phylum Caldisericota; class Caldisericia; order Caldisericales; family Caldisericaceae; genus UBA646. Next base: position 48,212 of record DBOM01000031.1, read on the forward strand.
ATTTCGATACTTTTTCTAATACGGAATTAAGGTCTTTTGTTTTTCCAGAAATGGAAAGTTCTATTTTTTTTATGGCTTTCTCTTTCTTTTCTTTTAAAAAAGTTTCAATAAAAAAGCGATATCCTTTGCTTGTTGGGATTCTGCCTGCAGAAATATGAGGCTGATATATATATCCCAACTTCTCAAGCTCTGTCATTTCGTTTCTTACAGTGGCAGAAGAAATAGGGGAATGAAACTTTTCAGCTATTCTTGTTGATCCTACTGGCTGCCCTGTTTTAATGTATTCCGTTACTAAATTTTTTAATATTTCATCTCTTCTATTTTTTAATTTCATCATTTAAATTATATCAAAAAGAAGCTTCTTATAAAAGAAGCTTCTTTATAGTGGTTTAGTCCAGTACTTTTTGAAAGGGATATGTAAAAATTAATAAATGGGTAACGAATTTTTAATTTCCCAATCGGTTACATATATTCGATATTCATCCCACTCTTTTTCTTTGGCTTCTATGTATTTCTTAGCTACATGATCGCCAAGAGCAGATAGTATTACCTTATCTTTCTTTAATTCCTGAATTGCTTTTTCCAAAGTAGATGGCAAGATATCAATGCCCATAGCGGATTTTTCTTTAGCGGAGAGTTCGTATATGTTGATGTTATTTGCAGGTTTTGGAGGTGTTATTTTATTTTTTATGCCGTCTAATCCTGCTTTTAAAATTACTGCAAGGGCAAGATATGGATTTGCTGTGGGATCAGGACTTCTATATTCAATTCTTTTTTCTTCAAATTCACCTAAAGGCACTCTAATCAAAGCACTTCTGTTTTTTTCAGCCCAGCACATATACACAGGAGCTTCGTATCCTGGGATAAGTCTCTTATAGGAATTTACGATTGGATTTGTTATTGCAGTAATTGCCTTTGCATGTTTTAATAGCCCTCCTATGAAATATAATGCTGTGTTGGAAAGGCCGAATTGCTTACCTGGAGCATAAAAAATATTTTTACCGTTCTTTGTGAAGAGAGAAATATGAGTATGCATTCCCGATCCGTTTATTCCAAAGATAGGTTTTGGTAAAAATGTTGCGTATAATCCATTTTGCAAAGCAATGGTTTTTGCGACAGTTTTAAATGTGGTTGCTCTATCTGCTGTTGTCAGTGCATTGGCGTATTTAAAATCTATTTCATGTTGTGAAGGAGCTACTTCATGATGTGAAGCTTCTATTTCAAATCCCATTTTTTCAAGGGTAACTGCTATTTCTATGCGGGTTTTTTCGCCAATATCTTCTGGAAGCATTTCAAAGTAACTTCCGTCACTTACCAGTTTTGTTGAGGGATTTTTATCTTCCGTGAGTTTGAACAAGAAAAATTCTTCTTCAGTACCATTATTCATATAAAAGCCCAATTTTTTTGCTTCTTCTATTACTTTTTTTAACATATAGCGTGGAGAACCACTGAATGGTTTCCCATTATGTCCATATACATCGCAAATTAAGCGTGCTATTTTTATTGGTTGGTCTAACGTCCATGGCAATACAATGAATGTATCGAGGTCAGGATGCAGTACCATGTCAGATTCTTCTATTCTTACAAATCCCTCAATTGATGAGCCATCAAAGGCAATTCCGTTGTCTATTACTTTTTCAAGTTTTTTTGAGCTGATTTCTATAAGCTTTGGAAATCCTAAAATATCTACAAACTGAAGCCAGATTGCATTAATTTCTTTATTATAAATTTCTTTAAGAATTTTTTCCTTTGTCATTTCCCCCTCCCTTAAATCGAGCTTTTAGAATTTTATTTGTAAACTAAAAAAAATCAAGCTATGTGAATAAAATATGAAATAATTTTTAAGACTTTAATTTTAATAAATTACGATGAGTAAAATAATTTTTGAAAGATAAATAAAAACAGGGAGAATGTTAAACAATTATGCAAGCTCCCTGTTTTTTGTTTCTCTACTTCTTTTTTGCTACTGCGTCTTTTAGCTTTTTCCCTGGCTTAAAGAAAGGTACTGTTTTTGCAGCAATTTTGATTTTCTTTCTTGTCCTTGGGTTTACGCCATTTCTTGCTGATCTTTTTCTTGCTCCAAAGGTGCCGAATCCAATCAATGCAACTTTGTCTCCCTTTTTGAGAGTGTTTGTTACGACTTCTGCAAAGGAATCAAGCGTCATTGCTGCTTCTTTCTTCTTAAGACCAGTTTTTTTTGCAATTGCGCTAATAAGTTCTGGCTTGTTCATATTTTCCCCTCCTTCCTTAAGGATTTGCCTTTTTAAGGCATCTTACCCTGAGTTTAACTAGTTTTTTTTGCTTGTCAAGAGAAGAAATGCCTTTTTTGCTATATTTTTTTGCCTTTTTTTCTAAAAGAGCGCCATTATTGCATATTTTTTGGTTTTTTACTGCCTCCAATCTTTAATTTTTAATGTGCCTTCCCCAAAGAGTTTTTCAACCTTTCTTTGGAATTGTTTCGAATTTTTTGCGAAATATTTTGACGAAAGTGCAATTTTTATGTCTTTTTCTTCCTTTAAGAGGTGTATAATGACTGGATTTCCCCCTTTATGTAGTTTTATTTCCTTTTTTAGCTCCTCAAGTTTCTTGGTTAATTCAGCTCCCACTTTTATATAGAGGTGTAATGATTTGTATTCATCTTTTTTCTTGATGTCTTTTTCTGTAAAGAAGTCCACTACTTTTTCTGCAAATAGCATTATATTATCTTCTTCTTTTCTAATCGTGCCTTCTATTACAATTACTCCTTCTTTATCTATATAGGGCGTAAAATTCTCATAGTGGTGGGGAAAGACGAGTGTTTCTATTTTTATGTTGGCATCTTCTATTTTGAATTTATATATATGATTGCCATTTCTTGTTTTACTTCTTTTGACTTTGTCTTTAATGCCTGCAACAATTACCCTGCTTTCAGTTTCTTTGTTTAAAATGGAAGATACAGTAGAAATTTCCCGTTCTTCTAAAAGGGGCAAATATGTGTTTATTGGATTGCCAGAGACATAAAAACCAAATGCTTCTTTTTCATAGTTCAAGGTATCCATTAGCGATGAACGTTTGCTTGTGATTATAGGTGTGTTTCCTCCAAAGAGAGAAATGGCTTCTTCTTTTGCGTTTCCTCCATATTCTTCTAAAAGTTCTTTTCTGTCTCTGCCAAAGGAATCGAAACATCCTGCCTTTATGAGATTTTCTACAACTTTCTTGTTGACCTTAAGCGGGTTACTTCTTTTCAGGAAACCGCTAAGCGATTTGAATTCTCCTGACAGTTTTCTTACTTCAATTATTTTTTCTAGAATTTTTTCACCTATACTTTTAATAGCAAACATGCCAAATCTGATGGAATCACCTTCTATGTTGTAGTAGACATCTGATTTATTTATATCAGGAGGAAGTAGGTCCATTCCTTTGTTTTTTATTTCATCTATTATTTCGCTTGTTTTATCTTCATTACCTATGTAGGCATTCAGAAGAGCAGTAAAATATTCTTTTGGATAATGTGCTTTAAGGTATGCATTTTGATATGCGATTGTTGCATAGGACACTGCATGGGATTTATTGAATCCATATCCTGCAAAGAATTCTATCAAATCAAATACTTTTGTTGCAATAGTCCTGTCTATCCCTTGTTTTATAGCTTTTTCTATAAATATGCTTCTTTGTTTTTTTAATATTTCTGGCTTCTTTTTTCCTATCGCTTTTCTCAGGATATCTGCTTCAGACATTGTATATCCAGCAAGTACATTTGCAATCTGCATTATCTGTTCCTGGTATACAATGATCCCGTAGGTTGGTTTTAAAATTTGCTCTAATGTTGGATGAGGATAGGTTATTTTCTTTTTGCCGTTTTTTCTTTCAACGTATTCTTTTATTCCGCCGGCTCTTATTGCTCCTGGTCTGTACAGGGCTACTACCGCCGTAAGATCATCTATGCTTTCTGGTTGCACGCCTTTTAATACTTTTCTCATGCCGCTGCTTTCTAATTGGAATACTCCGATAGAATCTCCCTTTTTTAGCATATCAAATGTTTTTTTGTCATTCATTGGAATTTCATTTAAGTTGATATCTATACCGTTTTTTTGGAGCATTCCTATTGTGTCTTGCATTATAGTAAGGTTTCGTAAGCCAAGAAAATCCATTTTTAATAAACCGATATGCTCTATGATATCTTTATCAAATTGGGCAATTATCGCATTATTTTTATCTAATTGTAATGGTATGTATTCCATTAAAGGTTTGTCTCCGATAATAATGCCAGCAGCGTGGGTGGAAAAATTTCTAACATTACTTTCAAGAGTTAGAGCTATTTGAAAGAGTTCTTTGTATTTTTCACTGTTCGATTTTTCTTTAAGTTCAGGCACTGTTTCGATAGCATTTTCTAGAGAAGCGCCAAAAGGGATGAGTTTTGCAATTTTATCTATTTCTCCATATGGGAAGTTTAGTGCCCTTCCGACATCCCTTATAACTGCTCTTGCTTCCATTCTGCCAAATGTTGCTACTTGAGCTACATGATCTTTGCCGTATCTATTTTTTACGTATTCTATTACTTCATCTCTTTTTTTATCTCCGAAATCTATATCAATATCAGGCATTGACACTCTTTCCGGGTTTAAAAAGCGTTCAAATAAAAGATCATATTTTAATGGATCTATTTCCGTGATGTTAAGTGCGTATGATACTATACTTCCTGCAGCAGAACCTCTTCCGGGGCCTACTGGGATGTTGCGCTTTTTTGCCCAGCTTATAAAATCTTGTACAATGAGAAAATAATCCGTAAAACCCATTTTATTAATGACGCCAAGTTCGTATTCTGCGCGCTTTTGTACATCAGGGATTTGTTCAATGGGGTACATTTTTTTCAGGCCCTCCATTGTAAGCTTTTTTAGGAAGTCTATATTTTTTTGTTTATCCCACTCTTCGCCATTTTGAGTGAATCGAGGTAGGTGGTAGGTGTTAAAGTCAAAATTTACATTACACATCTCTTTTATTTTCTCGGTGTTGTCGATTGCTTCGGGGAATTCTTTAAAGATTTTTCTCATCTCATCTTCGGATTTTATGTAGAATTCTTCTGTTTGGAAGCGCATTCTATCCGGGTCTTCTACTTTAGCAAGCGTTTGCACACAGAGCACTATGTCATGTGCTTTTGCATCTTTCTTTCTCAGGTAATGTGCATCATTTGTTGCTACGAGCGGTATGTTTTCTTCTTTTGAGAGCTCTGCCATTATCCGAATTGCTTCTTTCTCTTCGGGCAAGTTGTGGTTCTGTATTTCGAGGAAGAAATTTTCTTTTTCAAAGATATCTGTGTATTTACGTAACGCCTTACGTGCTGCTTCTTTCCCTTCTTTAAGTGCTGATGATGGTATTTCTCCTTGCAAACAAGCACTTAGACCAATAATGCCTTCGTGGTACTTTTTTAATATTTCGTAGTCTACTCTTGGTTTGTAATAGAAGCCTTCTAAAAATCCTATGGATACGATTTTGATGAGATTTTTGTAGCCTGTATTGTTCTTTGCAAGCAGAACAAGGTGATATCTCTTTGCGCTTCTTTTTTCTTTTTTTAACCTTCCGTCTGGCGCAACATAAACTTCACAGCCTATAATTGGTTTTATTCCGTTTTTTCTCATCGTTTCATAGAAATCTATCGCACCATACATATTTCCGTGATCAGTGATGGCGACAGAGTCCATTCCTAACTCTTTTATTCTTTGTACTAATTTCGGAATTCTATTTAGCCCGTCTAGCAAGCTGTATTCTGTGTGTAAATGTAGATGTGTGAATCCCATATCTCCCCCTATTCTATATCGATCTGAACATTTACATTCATATTTTCTATGTCATTAGATGCAAGCGATATTGTGATTCTGTATATCTTTCCGTTTGTTACTTGCATTAGTATCTCTTCTTCAATATTGTTACTCTCAAAAGTTTTGTTTTCTTTCATTAAAATCTTATTGTCAGATATGTCTGACACGTTTAGATTACTGATTTCATCTTTGAAATTTAATATTCGTTGTATTACATCCCTTGCGTATATTAATGCTTTTATTTTCTCTTGATCTTTTACTTTCTCTTCTACCGGACTTATAATAAGTGGTTCATTATTGTCGAATATGTAGTGAATATTTTTGTCCCATATTTCTTTTACTTCAAAGTTTACCACTTTTCCCATGAACTGATAATCAATTTCTTGTTGATCGGCTGTCCCGTCTATGCTAATTGTGAAAGAAAAATCTTCTTGATCATATGGAAATACAAGGGAATTCAAATATTCTTGAACTGCGCTGTCGTTTGTAAAAAGTTGTATAGAAATGTCATTTTCTCCTTGTGCGATATCTATTGGAATTTTTTTGCTTTCGAAAAATTTTTTACTAATTTCAATAGTTTGATTTCCTTTCGCTACAGGAGATATGATGCAATTTCCATTCTTGTCTGTGATTTCTTTTCTGTCTCCAATTTGCACTGTTGCATTTTCGATGCCAGTACCGTTGTAGCTAGCTGTATTTACTTTAAGATAAGAAATAGGTGAAAGGTATACTATGCAGTCTGGCTGAGTTATTTCTGTATTTTTTGTGATATATCCATCTTTGTTTATACTGATTGTTCCTTTTTTCAGTGAAACGGTACCATCTTGTATTTGTAGCTTCTCACCATTTATTATAACTGTACCCTGGATTTCCTTGTGAGTTATGCTATCAAGTAGCTTTACCTGGGTTTTGCTGCTGCTACAACCCGTAAATATTATTCCTGTTATTAATACTATTAATATAATTTTTTTCATTCGAACATCATTTTAGCAGATATTTTTTTTTACACAAAGAGCTGGATAATTGCTATTTAACTGACTTTATCTATGCTTATTGACGCCTATCTTTGGACAATATTTTTCTATAGGACAGTGAGAACATTTTGGGGATACAGGGGTGCAGATATTTTGGCCAAGAGTGACAAGAAGTGTATTAAAAACTATCCAGTGTTTTTTTGGTAGAATTTTTTGTAAGGCGAATTCTGTTTCTTCTGGTTCGCTTGTTTTCACAAGATTTAAACGATTCGAAATTCTATGTACATGCGTATCTACACAGATAGCTATCTTGCCAAATCCTTCATTGAGTACAAGATTTGCTGTTTTTCTCCCTACACCTGGAAGTCCTAAAAGGTCATTTATTTTATCTGGCACTTTTCCATTGTAGTCTGCTGTCAATATCTCGGATATTTTTAAGATTTGTTCTGCTTTTCTGTGATAAAAACCTACAGGGTAGATAAGTTTTTCAATTTCTTTTCTCTTAAGCTTTAATATTTTTTTTGGAGAATCTGCTATAGCAAAAAGTTTTTTGCTTGCGCTGATAGTTGTTTTATCTTTGGTGCGCAGACTGAGTATCGTTGAAATAAGCACTCTGAAGGGGTCTCTTTTTTCTCTTGCAATAATAGTTATGGCAGGTCTTTCGAATTTTTGGAGCTCTTGTTTCAGTATGTTTACAATTTCTTCTATTCTCTTTTCCTTTTCCATAATCTTAATTTAATATAGAGTTAAAAACCCAACCAGATTTATTTACATTTTTCTTATAAAATTATTATACAATTTAGCTTGTTTTTTTCAAACTTATTTTAGTTGGAGTAAATCAAAATAAAATTTTAGTTGAGAAATCTGTTTAATAAAGAGATTAACCTATTGGCTTTGTTCCCTTTCGGCAAGTTGTCGATGAACTAAACTTGAATTTCTTTTGACTTTGTTAAAGCAAATTTAACAAGTGAGGGGGATATTAGTTCATTTATTATTACCGAGGCGAGTATCCCATTTATCATTATTATTCCAACATCTTTTATCTCAGGGAGCTCGAGAACGAGGAGAATTAAACCAAGGGTTACCCCTGCCTTTGGAAGAAGTGCAAAACCTAAATACTTTCTTACATTTTCTGGAGCTCTTGATACTACTCCTCCAATGTATGAGCCTATAAACTTCCCAGAGATTCTTCCTATAACGATAATTAGAGCAAGAATGCCTGCATCTTTTAGAATCGATGTCTCAAAGTGAGCACCTGCGAGTGTGAAAAATAAAACAAAAATAAGCCCTTCTATTTCTTTGATTGATGTAAAATATTTGTCTGAGAATGAAAATGTGTTTGTGATAAAGAATCCAAAAACCATATTTGAAAGAAGATATGAAACCCCAAGGATATTTGATAATCCTGTACAAAAGAATATTGAACCAGTAACAAGCAAAAGGAGAGAAGGTGGGGATTTAAAATAGCGCATTATTCTTTTACTTAAGCAGCCAATCGCTATGCCTATTAATATTGACACAAGGATTTCAAGACTGCCCCTTCTTAACTCTTTCAATATTGACATTGATCCTGAACCAACGATGCTTTTTGCTACACCTATTGAAATTGAGGTTGCAATGATTGCTAAGGCATCGTCCAGTACAACTACTGAGAGAAGTGTAGAAGTAAAGGGTCCTTTTGCTTTATATTCATGTATGATTGCAATTATTGCTGCAGGGGCAGTGGCAAGTGCAACAGCGCCCAATGTAAGAGCCATGATAAACAGTTCCTTTTTTTCAAGTGTGAAAAATAAGGGATAAAAAAAATAAACTGAAAAACTTACAAAAAACCAGGCTCCTAATCCCTGGATAAGAGTTATCCAAACAACAGGCATTCCTAATTTCTTAACAATTTTTATACTTAGACTGCCTCCTGCAGCAAAAGAAATGATAGAGAGTGTAATCTCTGTGATTATTCCCATTCCCTGGATCTTTTCTGGAACGGTTAGACCAAAAAGAGATGGGCTAAAAATTACCCCCAATAGGATATAACCTGTTATTTTTGGTAGTCCGATTTTTTCTGCCAGGAGTCCTGCGAAATAACCTCCAACTATAAATATGCCAAGGATTAAATATATATTTTCCATAATTTAATTATAGGACGATTATTAAAAAATTAATAAAGAAAAGAGAGAAATTTCTATTTTTAGGATTTAGAAATTAATGGGAAAATTACCTTCTTTTGTATTATATATTTCATCAAGAGTGGTAATTTTAATTATTTTTTAAGACCAAATTATGTAACGATGCTAATGAATTATCTTCTTGTGCTCTACGGCTTTTAGAAACGTTATTTGGTTTCTATGCCTAACCCTAGCCATTTTGGACCTCCGTACGTTCCAAGAACGCTTCCTACTTGCAGTAGTGCTGGGGGTATTTTTAAAATTTTTTCAATTTCTTGCTTAAACTCTTTACCTTCCTCTAAATTTGCTCCGCAGTGAACTCCAATCTTATTTATGCCAGTATCGTTATTTACTTTTTCGGCATAAGTCAAGAGCTTTGCTTTAGCTTTTTTCCAAGATCTTGAGATGCCTTCGACCTTTGTTTTTCCATTTGTAAAGGAGACAGTCGGCCTGATGTGAAGAATGGATCCTGCCAGAGCTTCTGCCTTATTCAGCCTCCCCCCTTTTACCATATAATTTAAGTCATCCAGTATAAATCTGGATAGCATTTTCTTAACTTGAATTTTTACAGAGGAGCATGTATATGCAAAATTTTCCCTATTTTTTATTGATTCAAGAGCTTTTTCTGTCAAGAATCGAATAATAAGTCCAGTGGATAATGAATCTACTATGCAAATTTTTTCTGTGTTTAGTGTTTTTTTTGCAAGCATTGCTGCATTAATGGTGCCACTTAATCCCCCGGAGATATGTATAGAAATAATATCGTTGTCCTTTTCTAAGATTGGTTTATATGCGTCGATAAAATCCTGTGCTGAGGGTTGAGATGTTTTCGGTAAGGATTCGCTTTCTGTGAGTCGCTTATAAAATTCATTTGTCGTAATATTTACTCCTTCTTTAAAATGGTTTTCTCCAAAAGATACTTTAAGCGGAACAATTTTTATATCATTTTCTTTTATAAAACTTTCATCTAAATATGCTGTTGAATCCGTTACAATTCTAATCATTTTTTACCTCCTCTTAAGATTGCTGTTTTATTATAATATTTTATCTAGTTTTTTTAAAATAGTAGGTTTGCTTATAGTAAACGACGGTAAAGAAGGAATTGATGGTTATAAGAGAGATGGAAGAGATATTGGAAAACATACAAAAAGAAGAGCAGATTAAATGTGAATATAAGTTTCTTTCGCAATTATATAAAATACTTAGATACATGAATTTTCCGATTCTTTTGGCAGATCAAGATAAACTGGTCTGGGTCGTAAAAAATTTTGAGGATTATCTTTTGTATTTGAGAGAATGGGGAAGAATTATCGGGGAAAAAGCATAAGAACACGTTTAAAAAACGAAGTTTCTATACAAAATAGAAATAGAGCAGCAAATGCAGTTGAACGGGCAAAAAAGATCTACGACATTGGAATAACAAAACTTTCTTTTATTGCTAATAACCTGTAATTTCTACGTAGCCATACCCCTTTACTTTCTTTTTAAATAGTATGCCGTTTACATTCGAAAGTGCTTCAAGATAGTCCGGTGTGAAAAAAGAATGTATTATCTGACCCTCCATTACCGAATGAATAAAAAATTCTCCATATTTTGAAGTAAGTTTCCAATGTTCTGGATACTGTTTTTTACCAGCACAGAAATCCTTATCCAAAACTTGTAAATCGAATGTATTATCTCTTAAAATTGTTCCATCTTCGAGGCTTATTGTTATGAGCTGGTTTATCACATTCCCTCTGTTGTTTCTTAGATTAAATGCCATTATGTTGACATTGTTATTTAATCTCAAACTAAACCAATCCCAGTACGGATGGATTTTGAAGTTTCCCCACTGATGATCTTGCCAGACAGAACCTTTTACATTTAGTACCTCATCTTTTCTTCTCAAAGTTCCCCTTGCTTTTAGAGAAATGGTTGAATAGTAATAGGAATTACCTGCATCACCCATTTGAATGATTCCATTATTTCCGTGAGGGACTATTGTTTTTGAGGGAGAGAATGTAAGAAATATCGAATATTCCTTGAAATCTGCGTGGAGGTTGTATGACTGGGCATTAGCAAGCAAACTGGTATTCATATTTCTTATTTCAAGTATTTTATCTGTACTGATATGAAATACAGGGATTATCCTTTCTCTAAACAAGAATTTTTTGTTTTTTATATCTGTTATTGCAAAATGTGATGTAATCCATATGGGGAATAGTTTTAGGATTCCTACAGCTGGAGGAATCCTACCTTAAAGAATGTAAGCTCAAAACCAAATTTTTGGTTGAGAAATCCTGAGAAATACCACCATTCAGTAGAAACTCCTCTATGCGGAAGAAAATCTAGGTCTGTTATTGCTCTTTCTGGGCAACTATCTCTTCCTGCTAAACTGTTGAACAGGGCAATTTGGATTTTTTTAAGTGGATTTTTTATGATCTTTCCTTTTTTATTGGTACTTCTCCTGCGCGGAAAATGGCAAATTTTGCTCCAAGTGGCCCAATTATTTCAAAGATAATTACTGTTGAAAGAATAATGGTTGCTATGAATGAAAGTTCGGGGAAAAGGTTGGCTATAAATACCGCAAAGCCTATTGCAACACCTGCCTGAGAGAGCATAGCGAGCCCTAAGTACTTTTGTACTTCCTTTGGCGCATTTATAGCAAATGCGCCAAAGCTTCCACCAAATATCTTTCCCGCGGTTCTAAGTAACACGTATAGCGTTCCAATTACTCCTACTTGCGGCAAAACTTTTATATTTAGGTCTGAGCCCGAGAGGATGAAAAAGAATACAAATAGAGGAGCAGTCCATGTTTCTATTGAGCTAAATATATTTTCTACATTTCCACCAAAATTTACGAATGTGGCGCCCAACATCATACTGCTGAGAAGAGGGGAAATATTAAACTGTTGTGACAATCCTGCGGTAATAAGGATAAATGTGAATGTAAGCATCATTCCTTGTTCTTTTGCTTTGAAAAATTTCAATGTTTTTGATAGTACAAGTCCCATTATAAAACCTACAAGCGTTGAGAGAACAATATCTTTGATGGGGGCGAATATAGCAAATAAAGGGCTTACTTGTTCATTTCTTAGAAGGATTTTTGTAATTACTATTGCGACATCAAATAAAATGATTCCTATTGCATCATCGAACGAAACCGCCATAAGTAGATAATTTGTCAAAGTGCCTTTTGCTTTATATTCTCTTACCACCATAAATGTTGCAGCCGGTGCTGTTGCAGCAGCGCATGCGCCAAGTAATAAGGCAGTTGGTACCGGATGCGGAATATTTAGGAGAGAGGTTTTTGCTAGAAGAATAGTTCCTGTTGCAACAATTGTGGCAGTAAAAATAGATTGAACTAAAGCTATCCATATTGCTTTTGTCCCTATTTTTTTAATATCCTTCAATCTAAACATATCTCCTATGAGAAATGCAATAAAGGCAAGTGATACTATAGCGATAATGTCTTCAATACTTTTCAGATCTGGGTGTATAAAACCCGAAGTTGATTTTCCAAGCAGAGCCCCGATCAATACGTAGGTTAACACTCTTGGAAATTTAAGCGCTTTAAAAAGTTTTGCAGCAGCAATACCGATTAAAATTATTATTCCTAGGTTTAATATAACATTCACGTTTGCCTCTTTTCTTATTCTTACAATGATTTTATTATAGTAAAGATTTTTTTGATGTAAAGTACCGATACAATTAAATTAGAAACATAACGATTTTTAAAAATTTTTTGATAATTATTTTCTGCCTGTCGAGCTAACAGGGAATTTGTTTGTATTGGATATTTAAAAAATGTTTTTCACCAAAGATTGATGTGATATTTGTTGCAGTGAAGTTTTTTGACAAATAGCTGAAGGTGGTATACTATTTTGTGTTTTGAAAGGTGGATTCAATATGATTTTAAAAAAGACGAATAATTTGCCCTGTACAGAGTTGGTGAGATGAGCACAGTAGCAGTATTAATTGTTTTAATATCTTCATTTATTCATGCAACGTGGAATTTCCTTGCTAAAAAAAGCGGAGATAAGCTCACTTTTTTTTGGCTCGTGATGATATTGCAAACGTTGATCTATTTACCTTTTACTGTTTTTTTTCTTTATAAAACCTCTATTCCTCTTTATGGCTGGTATGCTATTTTTGCAAGTGGTGTTGTTCATGCATTTTACTGGTATTTTCTTTCAAAAGCTTACACACATGAGGATTTATCTCTTGTGTATCCGATTGCACGGTCAGCCCCGGCTTTAGTGCCAATACTTGCTTTCCTGTTTCTTAGTGAAAGGCTGAACTTGCTCGGAGTTTTGGGCATTATCATTGTCCTCATTGGCGTGTATGCCATCTCTCTTAATAGTTTTAACTTAAGAAAATTTTTTAGGCCTTTTTATGATAGGCGAAATAAAGGCATTGTTTTTGCTTTTCTCACTCTTTTTACCGTATCTATGTATTCTCTTATTGATAAAGTTGGCGCTAAACATGTAAATCCAATGCTCTATGTTTATTTCTTTGGAATAACCTCTTTTATTATACTTTCTCCAATTATTTTATTAACCGAAAAAAGATTTATGATAAAATCAGAGTTGAAAAACAACAAAACTGGAATAATTTTAGTGAGTATAATGATTATATTGTCCTATTCCCTCATCATTTTTGTTATGCGGGTTTTCCCTGTAAGTTACATCGTTTCAGTAAGGCAGGCTGGAATTGTATTTAGTGTCGTCCTTGGCACTTTCCTTCTTAAAGAAAAATATGGAAAAGTAAGATTAACGGCATCAATACTTATCTTTATAGGTATATTTTTCATTACTATCTTCGACAAAATGTGAGCACTCCTTTCCAGTATTTGTGGTTTTGCTATTTCCCCACTATATTTTAATTTTTTTGCGTCGCCCTGGAAATTCTGAGGCACATAAGCAGTAATTATAATTCCGACAGGAGAATAGTTTTGAAAGAGAGGCAAAGATTTACAAATAAACCACTGAAATTTACCCAATACTTTGCTGTCTTTAACTTGCAGAAAATCCTGCTATAATTATGGGTAGCAAAATTTAAGGAGGCGTAATGCTTGATCTAGAAATTGCACAAAATGCAAAAATGAAGGACATAAAAGAAGTTGCAAAGGATATTGGACTTAAGTATAACGAGATAGGCTTGTACGGAAAGTATATTGCCAAAGTAGACCTTGCTGCTTATAAGAATAGAGCGAAAAGAGCGGATGGGAAATTAATTTTTGTTACTGCCATAACTCCCACACCGGCAGGAGAGGGGAAAACTACTACGACGATAGGCCTGGCGGATGCATTGAATGATTTAGGTCAAAAGTCAATGGCAGTAATTAGAGAACCTTCATTGGGCCCTGTATTTGGTGTAAAGGGAGGAGCAGCTGGAGGAGGCTACGCACAGGTTATGCCAATGGAAGAAATAAACTTGCAGTTTACCGGGGATATCCCTGCAGTAGATGCTGCTCATAACCTTCTTGCTGCGATGATCGACAATCATATTTACCGTGGGAACAAATTAGGAATTGATATGAAGCATATTACCTGGGGAAGAACAGTGGATATGAACGATAGAGCTCTCCGCAATGTACTGGTAGGATTAGATAGTGCATCTAATGATTATCCACGGGAGACAAGATTTGATATTACGGCTGCATCTGAAATTATGGCAATTCTCTGCCTTGCACGGGGCTTGGAGGATCTAAAGCAGCGTATTTCCCGCATTATTATAGGGTTTACTAAAGAGAAGAAGCCAATTACTGCAAAAGATCTAAATGTAGTAGGCGCAATGGCTATCGTATTGCGCAATGCAATTAAGCCTAATCTTGTGCAGACCATTGAAAATCATCCTGTATTTGTTCATGGAGGGCCGTTTGCAAATATTGCACATGGTGCAAGTTCGATTACTTCTATAAAACTTGCATTAAAATTATCTGATTATGTCGTCACCGAGGGTGGTTTTGCATCTGATCTTGGAGGAGAAAAATTTATGGATATTGTTAGCAGGGCAGGTGGATTTAATCCTTCTGCCGTCGTGATTGTTGCAACTATCAGGGCATTAAAGATGCATGGTGGATTAAGCAAAAAAGAATTAAAAGAAGAGAATATTGATGCTTTACAAAAAGGGCTTCTCAACCTTTCAAAACACATCGAAAATATGCAATTGTTTGGGTTGCCTGTGGTTGTTGCATTAAATAAATTTGGTACAGACACAGACAGGGAAATAGGAATTGTTGAGGCATTTGTTAAAGCTAACGGCGTTCGATTTGCTGTTTCAAATGTCTGGGAGAATGGTGGCGAAGGAGGAAAAATCCTTGCTAAAGAAGTTTTGGATGCTATCAGAAACGATAAAAATCATTTTCATTTTCTTTATGAACTGGACGCATCCATTAAGGAAAAAATTAGCTCAATTGCCTGCAATATGTATGGGGCAAAGAATATTATATATACAAAAGAAGCAGAGGGTGCATTACAGCTTATTAATAAACTTAATTACAGTGACTTGCCAGTGTGTATAGCAAAAACTCAATTGTCGTTGTCGGATGATTCAAAACTAAAAGGAAGGCCGGAAGGATTTGATGTGACAATTCGAGATGTAAGGCTTTCTTCAGGCGCAGGATTTATTGTGCCTATGGCAGGCAATATAATGACAATGCCGGGACTTCCTAGAATTCCAGCCGCGGAAAGTATGGATATTACAGAGGAAGGGGAGATAACTGGTTTATTCTAATGCACCTCGAAGAAATCAGGATGTATGGTTTTAAAACTTTTAAGGACAATGTAAGAATTGTTCTCTCTCCAAAGGTTACTTGTATTGTAGGGCCGAATGGTTCAGGTAAAAGTAATATTGTTGATGCAGTGCGATGGGCACTAGGCGAACAGCGTCTTTCTTTATTGAGAGCGAAAGAAGCGCCTGATCTTATATTTTCTGGGTCTGCTTTTAAAAAGCAGCTCAGTGTAGCTTCAGTCAAACTTATTTTTAATAACGAAGATCATTTGCTTTCTGTCAAAACTCCACGGGTTGTCATAGAAAGGCGATTATATAGGTCAAAGGAATCACATTATTTTGTAAATGACGAGGAAATGCGTCTCCAAGATGTCATGGGATTGTTCTATTCTGCAAAAATATATGGTCATATGTATGCAATTGTGGGTCAAGGAAAGGTCGAAGCTCTGTTACTTGAGAGGCCAGAACAGAAAAAAACCTTAATTGACCAAGTTGCAGGGGTAGAGATTTTTAAAAAGAGAAAAAGAGAAGCTTTACGCGAGCTCGATAAAGCCGAAGAAAATCTTTTGAGAGTGAAGGATCGTTTTCACGAATTAAAAAAGATGGCAACACGTATTTCTGCTGAAGCAAAGAAAGCACATTTGTATTATACGGTGAAAGATAGGTTAAAACGTCTTGAAGATACCATGCTAAACAGTGAAATTCAACAGGCTGAACAAGAAATTGCTCGTCTTAAATCTGGCATCGAAGAGATTAACAGAGGATTAGAGCATATTGCGAACAGTTTAGCTGATAAAAAAGTGGAAGAAGCGGAAATTTTAAAAAAAGAAGAAGATGTTAGAAATGATAAAAACAGGTTACGGGACGAGAAAGAAAAAATTCTTATCGAGGAAACAAAACTCCGTGAAAAAGAGAAATATCTAAAAGAGAAAAAAGGCGACTTTGTAGCAAAAAAAGAAAACTTTACACAAAAAATAAAAGAGGGAGATCATAAAGTGGCTTCTCTTGCTGAAGATGTGAAGAATTTATGCAAGAAAAGAGATAATTTTATAGAAACGATAAAAAAAGAAAAAGAAGAAATACAGAGCATAGAGAAAAAGATGTCCGAAATGAAAGCTTGTATGATGCCGCTCATCGCAGAAGCCCAAGAAAATGAAGAGGCGCTTGAATCTATACGAGAAGAGAGGGTCAAGAATGAAAAATTGCTTTCCGTCATTGAGTTTGATATTAGCCGTATAGAAGAAGAGGTTAACGAGTTGGAGATCAATATGTTTGACGTGGAAAAACTTGAAGAGCTGGATATAGCTGCTATTAAAGATAGGACAGAAAAGGTATATCTAACAAAAAAAGAATTAGAGATAGAAAGGAAAAAACTGGAAGAACAAATTCTTCTACTTGAGTACGAAATAAAATCAGATGCGAAATTTATTAATGAGAGAGACGCTACAAGAAAGAGGCATTATGAAGAGGGCACACTGGGGAATTTGCTAAAATTGAAGGAAAGTGTGCCAGGCATAGAGGAAGAGTTAAAAATAAAAATTCTTCCTTCGGTGAGAGAATTAAACAAAAAAGAAAAAGGGAAATTTTTTATAGAAGATGACCTGATTGATGTAAAAGAAAAAGAAGTGGATGGGGTAAAGCCATTGTCTTTTATTATTCATGATGATAAAGGTTTTTTGAATGGCATATATGCTGCGGAAAACTTAGCGGTTGGAAGAGCATTTTTTAAAAAATATTACGATAAGCTTTTTATTAAAAAAATTATCACCAAAGATGGATTTGTATTGTATTCTCCGTATGAAGTGTGGTGCAAGGACGACCTCGTAGTACAGGAAAAAATAAAAGAACTTGATAAAAAAAAGAAACAAAATAGTTTTTTAAAAGAGAAACTGGGAAAGAATGATTTAGAAATCTCAAGGACTAATGATTTAATCTTTTCACTCCAGAAAGAGCTTGACAGAGGAAACGAAATAAATGCAAGGAGAAATGAGTTAGTTGAGGTGGAAAAAAGAATATCTGTTTTAACTAAAAAACTTAAAGAAAAGGGAAAAGAAAAAGAATCTACAAAGGCAAAAATTAGTTTCCTTTTAAGTAAAACAAAAGAGGAGAACAAGAGCGCAATCTTAGCAGAGAAGGAACAGAGTATGCGTCTCTTGCAAGAGGATCTTCAGAAAAAGGTATTGAGAGTAACCGAGGACAAGTATAGACTTGAGAAAATCTCAGACGAAGTCGCGAGGATGAATGGGCAAATCAAATTTTACACCGGGGAGATAGATAAATTAAAAGGCGAGAAGGATAAATTTTTGAAAGAGTTTGGGGATATCGAAAATGAACTGCATGGATTAGAAGGAGGGCTACACGACATTTCTCTCAAAATAAAGAAATTAGAAAACGAGAGCAGTGTGTTGGACGAGAGAGAAAGTAAAGTTGTCCGGGAAAGGAAAAAAATTGTTGAAGAAGTTCTGCGATTAAATGGAAAAAAGGAAGAATTGCTTAGAAAAATGGAAAAACAACGTATTGCTGTGGCAGAGAAAAATATTCGCATGGAAAACCTGAAAAGCAGTATGGAAGAAAAAGAGATTGAAAGAAGGGAAATTGGATATGAAGTGGAGAGGGATAGATTAAAAAGAGAAATAAAAGAGCTAAAAGAAAAAATGGAATCACTTGGTGCAATCGATTTCACAAGTGTAGAGGAAGAAGATAAAGTTATGGAAGAATTAAAGGAGAAGGAAGCTGTTTATAAAGATGTATCAAGTTCAAAAAGGAAAATTGAAAAGTTTATAAAAGAAACGGACGAAAGAATAAAAGAAGAATTTGAAAATACATTAACACGGGTAGAAGAGCTTTTCTCTAAATTTTTTAGGAGAATGTTCCAGGGAGGCGAAGCAAGTATAGAGAGGTTTTACGATGATAACGGCGACGTGAAGGGTATTGAGCTGAATGTAAGGCTTCCTGGCCGGAAAAAACAGTCGCTCCCGCTTCTCTCTGGTGGCGAAAAATCTTTGACCGCCCTTGCATTTCTTTTTGCCATTTTCAATGTAAAGCCAGCACCTTTTTATATTTTGGATGAGGTGGATGCAGCACTTGACGAAGAGAACATAGAACGATTTGGAAAACTGCTGGGAGAGGAAGCAAATCTTACCCAGTTTGTCGTGATTACGCATAACAAGGAAACGATGCAGAAGGCAGACATTTTGTATGGTATTACGATGGAGGATGATGGTATATCCAAAGTAGTTTCTTTAAAGATGGTTTGATTTTTTTGAATTTTTCTTAACTACCGTCAAAGTACATTGACAATATCTATACCTGATGTTAAAATGTATTAAAAATAGGAGGTTTAATATGGAAAAAATTGTTTTAACTCCCGGGAAATTAAAAGGTCTTATAAAGCTTGCTGACAGCGAAGGAAAATTTAGGATGCTTGCGATTGACCAGCGGGGATCTTTACAGAGTATGCTTGCTAAAGCAGCTGGCAAAAATAAAGAAGAAATCGGATACAATGAGTTGGCTCTTGCCAAGCGGCTTGTAACTGAATATCTTTCTCCGTATTTTAGCGCTACACTTATGGACCCACAGTTCGGGGTTCCTGAATCTTTAAAATATCTTGACAGGCATTCAGCTTTACTTATTGCGCGAGAGAAAAGTGGCACTGAAGCTGCTGGATACAAGAACAACGAAAAAAAGACTGTTTTACTTCACGAATGGAATATTGAAAAGATCAAGCGTGCTGGGGCAGACGCTGCAAAACTTCTTTTGTACTACAGAACTGATAATACGGAAGAAGTGAAAGAGTATCAGGAGAATGTCGTGAAAAAAGTAGGAGAGGAGTGCAAAAAGTATGATTTACCTTTCGTGCTTGAGCCAGTAGGATATGCGTTTAAGGACGATGAACCTTCTACAGATTCTCCTGAGTTTGCATCTAAAAAACCGGAAATTGTATTAAACATTGCTAGAGAGTTTTCAAAGGAAGAATATGGGGTGGATATTCTCAAACTTGAATTCCCTGTTAATTTGAAATTTGTCGAAGAATTCCACAATGGCTATTTTGATGGAAAGCAACGAAAGGCAGTGTATACCCTTAAAGACGCAGAAGATGCCTGTTATGAAATTACTAAAGTATCTCGTGTTCCCTGGGTTATTCTTAGCGCAGGAGTGGGTATGGAGGAATTTATTCATAATGTAGCGATTGCTTCTAAAGAAGGAGCATCAGGTTTTCTTGCCGGAAGAGCCGTGTGGAAAGATTTCACAAAATATTTCCCGAATGAATCAGATATGGTTGTTTGGCTTAAGACTTCCGGTGTAGCTAATTATTATAAACTGTATGAGGCAAGCAAGAAAGCGGTTCCTTTTTATGAGCATCAGCAATTTGGAAGTTTTGCAAGTATTGCAATAAAAGGTGCTGGAGAAGATTGGTATAAAGTATTTTAAAGGCACGTTATTTTTTAATAGATAACGCATGAAAATAAAAAACGAAAATTTTTTTGTTTGGTTTAAAAAAAATGCAAATTGATAAGGCAAAGGAATGCGCAAGGTTTCTGAAAGAGGCTCATTTTATCGTTGTTCTTACGGGGGCAGGGATTTCAACTAATGCCGGCATCCCTGATTTTAGAGGACCTCAAGGAATCTATGCAACGGGGGAATACGATGCGGATAAAATTTTTGATTTCTACTATTTTTTACAGGATCCCAGGCCTTTTTATAATTTTGCGAGAGATTTTTTGGCTAAAACAAAGAATATGAAACCAACTTTTACGCATAATTTTATTGCTGCTTTAGAGAAAGAAGGCAAGATTAAAGGGGTAATTACTCAAAATATTGATGCGTTGCATCAACTCGCGGGAAGTAAAAATATCATTGAACTGCATGGCGGCATCTACAAGAGTCACTGTGTCGAATGCGGAAAAGAATATTCTCTCAGTGAGATGAGGAAAAAAGTAATGGAAGAAGAAGTGCCCTTATGTGATGAATGTAAAGGTATAATAAAACCTGATATTGTATTTTTTGGTGAAGAGGTACTTCATTTTAGAGATGCAGAAGAGCTTGCTTATCAATCTGATTTGTTTTTTGTAATAGGTTCAGCGCTTGCAGTTTATCCTGCTGCGATGCTTCCTAATTTTGCACGAGGAAAACTTGTTGTTGTGTCAAAAGGCGAGGTTAATATTGATCCTATTTCGGTTGAACTTATGGTAGATCAGGATATCGATGATTTTTTCAGAGACGTTTCAAAACATTACGGAGGTGGAAAAAATGAGAAGTAAAATTGTTTATTTCGGGCACTCTGCATTTGGTATTGGAATGGATAAGGAGCGTATTATAATTGATCCTTTTTTGGATGATAATCCTCTTTCGCCAATTACAGCAGATCAGTGTACGGCGAAGTATATATTTGTTACACATGGGCACCACGATCATTTAGGTGATACAATTAAAATAGCAAAGAAGAACAATGCTCTTGTTATCGCTCCTTTTGAGATAATACAATATGTTTTAGCTCATGGTGTCAAAAATGTATGTCCAATGAACATTGGAGGAAGCCGCCATTTTGACTTTGGAGAGGTTAAAATGGTATTGGCTATGCACAGTTCTTCTATTGTAGAGGGAGATAAAATTATTTATGCAGGGAATCCGTGCGGCTATGTTTTAAAAATCGATGGCTTTAATATCTACCACGCTGGAGATACAGGCTTATTCCTTAACATGGAATTGATAGGAGGCCAAACATGGATTGATGTTGCTATTCTTCCAATTGGCAGTACTTATACTATGGATATCCATGATGCTGTTGTTGCTACAAAGTTTCTTCATCCAACAGCAGTTATTCCCATGCATTATAATACCTGGGACGAAATAAAAGTGGATGTAGAAGAATTTAGGAAAGGCATAGAAAACGAAACTAATGCGAAATGCATTATCCTAAAACCCGGCGAGGGATATTAGGATACGAACTTTTTATATTCAGAGCTGTCTAAAATATAAAAGGAGGCGGCAATGAAAAAATTATCAATTGTTTTTATTATTTTTTGTATGGTGTTTTCTTTTACTAGTTTTGTTAGAGCCAATGATAATATAGAAGTGAAAGTTGTAACGGATAAAACATATTATCTTGTTGGAGAGCCTGTAAAGATTACATATACGATAACTAACAACAGTGATAGTCCACTCCGTTTTACTTTTAATACTACACAGATGTATGATTTTTCTATTGTTGATTATGGCTATTATGGCACATTGGTTTATAGATGGTCTAAAGGCAAGACATTTGCTCAAGTAATAACATATCTTGAAATTCCTGCGCACAGCAGCAGGAATTTCACTGCAGTCTGGAATCAAAAGAATAATGTAGGCAAGGCAGTTTCTGTTGGGGAATATAAAGTGAGTTTTTGGCTTGTTTCGGAAGAAATCCCTGGTAAAACTAAAGAAACTGTATATCTCGCATCAACTCTGGTTAAAATTTCAAGTATTGTCAATATACCCTTTCAAGATATTGCTGACCCTACAGTGCAATATTCTGTTAAATTTCTCTACGAAAAAGGTTTAATAAAAGGCTATCCCGATGGAACATTTAAACCTGAAAAGTATCTTACAAGAACAGAAGGTGCCGTACTTATTTTGAGAATAATGAATATTGAGCTTAAAGATGATTATAAGCAGGATTTTGTGGATGTGCCAATGGATTTTTGGGGATTTAGATGGATTGAAGAGGCGTTTAGCAGGGGGATTGTAAAAGGCACAGGGCAGGGTAAATTTTCACCAAATAGCGAAATTACACGTGGAGAGTTCGTCACAATGCTTGTGAGAGCCTTGGCTCTTTCCATTGTTGATGGAGAAAATCCATTTATTGACCTAAATCCATCTTATTTTGGATACAGGGAAATTATAACTGCTTTTTACAGCGGGATAATTGTTGGCGCCAGCGAAAACGGAAAGATTTATTTTAAGCCGTTAGGTGTATTAACCAGAGGAGATGCGGCTATTTTAATGGGAAAGGCAATTGAGGTAAAGGAATAGTTAAGACCAGTGATGTATAAATTGAAAATTACTTTATTTGTTGTATAATACAATACTGATATATAGATGCTTTGGGGAAATAACGACTATCCTGATTGTGATGGTACGATAGTATGATAACGCATGGAGTTTGTTTTGTAAGAGATTAGTATTGCTAAAAATTTAGAGGGAGGTGAGCGAGCATGGTAGGATTTATTATCTTTTTGCTCTATTTTGTGTTTTTTATTCCGATTATAATTAGGGGGGTAAAAGCGCAGGGTGAGCCGCTAGAGATTGGCGAGGTTAAAAAACCTTTAATTATTGCCGGTAGTGGCATAGTAATTGTTTCTTTATTCCTTGCACTCATTGATTTTGATGTTGCGTTTATGTGGTTTAAAAGCTTAAATTTTCTTCCGGCGTTTCTTACAAGAATATCCTGGCAGGTTATTCTTTATATTGTTGGTTTCTTTTTTTCCTGGGGCATATTTTCTCTATTTTTTTATATCCCAAGGCGAAGAGAAGAGTTAGAGGCTGGGGAAAAAATCGTAAAATATTCTAAAATTCTCATTCCGATTATCCTTGCTTTTTTTTCAGCTGGGACGCTTTCTTCTCACTTTATGACTATCTTAATGTATTTTAACCGTTATACGTCGACTACAATCGATCCTATCTTTGGCAAATCCGTTTCTTTTTATATGTTTTCCTACCCATTCTTTTCAACACTAATTTCTTATCTTATCGGAATTTTTGTGGTAGCATTTATTATAGAGGAAGGAGTTTACTGGTTTTATATCAAAGATAATTTTCATCCGCAATCTGAAGCTTCAAAGAGAGCGACCAATCTTTTATCTATTGTGGGCGGCATTTTATTTGTGCTTATAGGCTTAAAGATATATATAAATATTTATTCTCTTCTTTTATCTTCAAGGGGAGCTGTGTTTGGTATTGGCTATACAGATTACCATATCCGAATTCCTTTATTTAAACTTCTAGCAGCAATATTTGGTGCGGGTGGAATCTTTCTATTTATTTATGCTATCTTTCCAAGATTTACGCGGAGAGACACGGTAATTAAAGTTCTTGTTATAGGTATTGCTGCGGGGCTTTTGTTGTACGGGATTTTACCATCTTTGTATCAAACTTTGGTGGTTAAACCAAATGAATTGACTAAGGAATTAAGTTACCTTGAGTACAATATCTATGGGACAAGGCAAGGATATGATCTGGAAAAAATTGAGTTAAAGGCATTTCCAGATATAAAGCCTCTCACATTAGATGATGTGCAAACAGAAAAAGTTCTTACAGATAATATTCGATTATGGGATTGGCGTGCTCTAAATGATACGTACCAGCAGATACAGGCTATACGGCTCTATTATACGTTCAAAGATGTAGATGTGGATCGCTACTATATTGATGGTGAATACAGGGAAGTGATGATAGCTGCAAGAGAATTAGACCATGAACTTTTGCCTGCTGATTCTAAGAGCTGGGTCAATTTGCATCTAAAATATACTCACGGTTATGGGATATGTATGAATACGGTGAATGAATTTACTCCCGATGGCCTGCCTGAGCTTCTTATAAAGGACATTCCACCTGTTTCTTCTATTGAAGGAGTTACAGTAAAGCGCCCTGAAATATATTTTGGAGAAACTAACAATGATTATGTATTTGTTAACACAAGTACTCCCGAATTTGATTATCCAAGAGGAGAGGAAAATGCTTACGTCACTTATGAGGGCGATGGAGGCATTACTATTTCACCGGTATCTCGTTTTATTTTTGCTATGCATTACAACGATGCAAGTATCATTCTTTCACGTTACCTTACCAGCGGTAGTAAGATTATGATTAATAGAAATATACAGGATAGAGTAAAGAGTATTGCTCCTTTCCTTATGTATGATAGAGATTCTTACATCGTATTGGGTGATGACGGGAAATTGTATTGGATGGGAGATGCCTTTACATATTCTTCATTATATCCCTATTCAGAAATGATTGGTATGAACGGAAAAGGTATTAACTATATGAGAAACAGTGTAAAATATGTTGTTGATCCATATTCGGGAAAAGTACATTTTTACATTATTGACGACAGCGATCCTGTTATTCAGACATATAAAAATATTTTTCCTTCCCTATTTAAAGATATCTCTGAGATGCCCCAATTTCTGGTAAAACATTTGCGTTATCCTGATGATTTTATGCAGTTGCAGGGCGAAGTTTATACCGTATATCATATGAACGATCCTGAGGTATTTTATAATAAAGAAGATAAATGGCAGATTGCAACAGAGAAATATCGGGCTTCAACACAGCAGGTATTGCCCTACTTTATGATTTTAGAAAACAGGGATACAGGAAAATATGAATTTGTTTCTAATTATCCATTTACTCCTTCCGGGAAAAATAATCTTATTGCTCTTGCTATTGCTCAGTGTGATCCGGAAAACTATGGAGAAGTAACGGTTTACCAATTCTCCAAGGAGAAATTATTTTATGGTCCTTTGCAAATTGAGGCGCGGGTAGACCAGAATTCAGAAATGTCAAAAGTTCTTACCTTATGGAATCAGCAGGGATCCGAGGTAATCAGAGGGAATATGCTTGCTCTTCCAATAGGAGATTCTATTCTTTATGTAGAACCTGTGTATCTTCAGGCAAGTACAAGTCGATTTCCTCAACTTAAGAAAGTTGTTGTTGCTACGCAAACGGAACTTGTATGGGGAGATACTTTTGATGAGGCAATTTCACTTCTGTTTTCTGGATATCAAAAGCCGCCCGAAGAACCGGGGGAGGAAGTGACAACATCTGAACTTATTAGCTCTGCTTTTGAACATATTGAAAAATATAAACAGTATATGGGAGAGGGTGAGTTTGAGCTTGCGGGCAAGGAGTTACAAATTGTGGAAGACATTTTAAATCAATTATACCAAGAAAGACAAAATCCTTAGGAGGGATGTATGTTTTTTATTGCAAATGAAGATGAAATTCGCAAGGGTTTAACGAGTGATATTTATTTTGTAAGAGCAGAAGAAATACTGAAAAAAAAGGATATAAATAAACATGTTATTGCCGAATTTACTGCGCAATCTCTTCCTTATCCCTGGGCTATATTTGTAGGACTTCCAGAGGTGATAGAACTGCTTAAAGACAAACCAGTAAATGTATGGGCAATGGAAGAAGGAACTATTTTTAGGGCACGTGATGAAGGAGGTACCCCTGTTCCTGTTATGGCAATTGAAGGCATGTATAAAGATTTTGCTGTTTATGAAACTCCTGCCCTGGGATTAATTTGTGAGTCTTCTGGCATCGCCACAAAGACTGCACGCATTAAAAAAGTTGCGTTTGATAAAACAGTTCTTTCATTTGGAGTTAGGCGTATGCATCCTGCCATTACTCCTATGATTGATAGATCTGCCTATATTGGTGGATGTGACGGCGTTTCAAGTATTCTTGGAGCAAAACTTATTGGTAAAAATCCTTCAGGAACTATTCCTCATGCGCTTGTTATAAATTTAGGCGGAGTGGCCAATGCGATTATAGCTTTTGATGAATGCATTTCCACAGATGTCAATCGCATTGCACTTGTGGACACGTTCGGTGATGAAAAATCGGAAACCATTCAAGCTGTAGAAGCAATAGGTCACAAATTATACGGGGTGCGTTTGGACACGCCGCGTTCAAGAAGGGGAGTATTTGCCGATATTATAAGAGAGATTAAATGGGAGCTTGCTATAAGAGGATTTAAAGATGTAAAGATTTTTGTTTCTGGTGGGTTAGATGAAAATACGATACCAGAGCTTTCCGAAGCTGGTGCTGATGGTTTTGGTGTCGGCACCTCCGTCGCCAATGCACCGACAATAAATTTTGCGATGGATATAGTCGAAATGGATGGAAAACCTGTCGCAAAGAAAGGAAAGTTTAGTGGGAGAAAAAAGGTTTACAGGCAGATAAAAGATGGCAAGATGGCATTTAAAGTTGTTCCTTATAAGGAGAATGATTTTTGTACTGACGGATGGGAAGAAATGCTTGTACCTTTAATTAAAAATGGAGAAGTTGTTTATCATGAGCAAAATATAGACGATATACGTGGATATGTATTGGACCAATTAAAAGAAATTAATAATTTTTAATGGAACTTTTTAATTCAGAAGGAAAGGAACCAATTCCTCCACTTGCTGATAGAATAAGACCAGATTCTCTTGCTGAATTTGTTGGTCAGGAAGAGCTCGTTGGCTTAGGTAAACCTCTTTATAAAATGATAGAGAGGAAATCTCTTAGTTCTTTTCTTATCTATGGCCCACCTGGTAGTGGCAAGACGACTATTGCTCTCATCGCATCTAAGAGGAGAAAAAAAACCTTCATTACTGCTACGACAGCACACATAAAAGATGTTCGATCTATGCTCCTAAGATTCAAAAAAGAGAAAGAATTTTCTAAAGTGCAGCATGTGTTAATAGTCGATGAGATTCAGCATTTCACAAGAAGAGAGCAGGATGCGTTTCTTGGCCCTGTAGAGCGGGGCGATATCATTCTTATCGCTTTAACAACGGAGAATCCTTCTTTTTATATTAATTCTGCGCTTCTTTCCAGGCTTTCTGTTTTTGTATTTAATCGGCTTGCTGAAGATGAAATACGGAGAGTTGTACAGGGGGCTCTTACAAAAGATACGATAATGGCGGAGAAAAAATTAACTGAAGAAGCTTTGGATAGAATTACGGTGCTAGCGGATGGAGATGCTAGAAGGGCATTAAACATTCTTGAATCCGTTGCGGTAAATAGTGAAAAAAATACGGTTGATTTAAGCGATGTAGAAAACTTTTTAACAAACCCTCTTTATTATGGTAAAGAACACCATTATGATCTTATCTCGGCATTCATTAAGAGCATGAGAGGGAGTGACTCAGACGCAGCGCTTTATTATTTTTATAGAATGATTGATGCAGGGGAGGATCCTCGTTATGTAGCAAGGAGAATGATACGTTTTGCCGCTGAGGATATTGGTTTAAAGGACCCGAATGCTCTTATTATGGCAAATGCAGCACGAGATGCTTTTCAAAACATTGGTCCGCCTGAGGGTTATCTCGTACTTGCAGAAGCAGCTGTTTATCTTGCAAGGGCTGCTAAATGTAATGCGCTTTATCTTGCAGAAAATGAAGTCCTAAAGGTTATTAAGGAAACTGGAAATCTTGAAGTCCCTAAGAAATTAAGGAATCCTGTAACTTCTTTAATGAAGAAGTGGGGTTATGGCAAAGGATATAAGTATCCCCATAATTACGAAGGGCATAAGGTAGAAAATGAGAATTACCTGCCCGAACAAATTAAAGGGAAAAAATTTTATAAAGAAGAGTAGCTTTATTACGCATTGTCACAGTAAAAAAAGTGTGTTGACTTTAAAAATACAACGATTTTAGGAAAAACTATTGCAAAATGTTTTTATTTCACTATAATGCTATCACCTGCGTTTAAAACGTAGAGATTTTTTAGGAGGTTTACGAGTTGAAAAGAATTACAGGATCAGTAAAATGGTTTAATGCCCAAAAAGGGTATGGTTTTCTAGTATGTGATGACGATGGAAAAGAGATTTTTGTGCACTTTTCTGCAATTTCCGGTGATGGTTACAAGACGCTTAAAGAAGGCGACAAAGTAGAGTTTGAAGCTGTTGATAGCGACAAAGGTCTTCAAGCACATGACGTTATAGTTGTTGAATAATTTCATCTAAAAAAAGAAAACGCAAATTCCCGGCGAAAGCCGGGAATTTTTATTTTAAAGTTTTCATGTACAATATGCAATATGAAAAAGACACTAATTATAACAGAGAAACCCTCAGTAGCACATGATATTGCTAAAGTTTTAAGAGGATTCTCTAACAAAAAAGATTATTTAGAAAGCGAGCAATTCGTTTTAACATGGGCTCTCGGCCATCTTGTGACACTTTTTGAGCCGGAAGATTACGACAAAAAATTAAAATTTTGGCAATTAGCTACATTGCCTATTATCCCTGATGAATTTCAATTCAAACCTATCGAAAAAACGAAAAGTAGACTTTCTTTGATTAAAAAACTCATGAAAAGAAGCGATATTGATGTTATAGTGAATGCGTGCGATGCAGGGCGAGAAGGAGAACTTATTTTTAGAAACATTTTCCGTATCATTTCGCCAGGTAAAAAAACGGTAAAGAGACTCTGGCTTTCTGCTATGACAGAGGAAGAGATTTCAAAGGGTTTTGCACATTTGCAAAATTCAGAAGAATTTGATTCATTGGGAACAGCTGCGCTGTTGAGGATGGAAAGCGATTGGCTTGCAGGGATTAATGCGACAAGAGCTTTTACGAGGAGATGGGGTTCAGGAGAGATTCTTTCGCTTGGCCGCGTGCAAACACCTACATTGAGTATTATTTGCAGCAGAGAACAAATAATAAAAAACTTTAAGAAAGAGCAGTATTTCGAGCTGGAAGGAATATTTACAGCAAAGAATATCTCATATAAAGGCACCCGTATCGATAAAAAAGGCAACACACGCATAAAAACCAAGAAAGAAGCGTCAACCTTATTGGAAAAGGTAAAAGGGAAAGAAGGTAACGTATTAAATATTAAAAGAAGTGAAAAAAAGAAACCTCACCCCCTTCTTTATGATCTTACAGAGCTTCAAAGAGATGCTAATAGGCGTTTTGGTTATTCCGCCCAACGAACTTTAAATATTGCTCAAAAACTATATGAAAGCAAAAAGCTTATTACATATCCGAGAACGGACAGCAGGTATTTGCCTAAATCAATGGTTTCCGAAGTAAAGAAGATCATAAAAGGCATTTCTGTTCATCCATATAATGAATTTATTGAGGAAATCCTTTCAAAGCAAATTAAACTTGATTCAAGAGTAGTTAATGATAAAGGCGTAACCGACCATTTTGCAATTATTCCTACTGGTAAAATGCCTGTATTTTCCCAATTAAAAGGAGAAGAGCAAAATATATTTGATCTCGTAGCAAGGAGATTTCTGTCTGTATTCTTTTCTTACGCTCTCGTTGAAGGGCTTTCTTTTAAAACTAGTGTTGAAAAAGAAGTATTTAAAACTGAACTTTCAAGGATTAAGGAACCAGGCTGGATGGTAGTGTACAACGTTCAGGAGAAAAATGTATTAGTAAATGTTGAAGAAGCAATGAAAGTCTTATTGGATAAAATAAATCTTCTTGAAAAAGAAACCCAACCTCCTGCTCGTTTTACTGACGCTACCATACTTACTGCTATGGAAACAGCTGGCAAGCTTGTTGAAGATGAAGAGTTAAAGGAAGCTATGAAAGAAAGAGGATTGGGCACTCCCGCTACAAGAGCGAGCATTATAGAACGGCTTATCAGTGTGGGATATATAGAGCGGTCCGCTAAAAGTCTTGTTCCGCTGGATAAAGGAATGAGACTTATTGATCTGGTGATGACGATTAGTGCTGGTGAAATTTTAGCTCCAGCGCTTACTGGCGAATGGGAGAAAAAGTTGCGAGATATTGAAAAAGAAAAACTTCAGCCAGATAAATTTATGACCGGTATAAAACAACTTACCTCTACTATTGTAAAAAAGGTAAAAGATTATAATGGAGACAGCACTGCAGTAATAGGCGACGGCAAACCTATCGGCAAATGCCCGAAGTGCGGTGCCAATGTGGTAGAAACAGCAAAAGCATTTTCTTGTATTAATAGAGCGGAGAAAACTTGCGATTTTATTATCTGGAAAAAACTTGTGAACAAGACAATAACAAAAGAGGTTGCCGAGAAGCTTCTTAAGGGTGAAACGATACATATGACAGATTTTATTTCAAAAGCGCGAAAGCGTTTTGATGCGGATATTGCTCTTGTTGATAGCAAAGTTAGTTTCCTTTTCCCTGAAAGGCAAAAGGACGAACTATTGGATCCAACACCTATTGGTAAATGCCCGAAGTGCGGCGCCGATATATTGGAAGGAAAAGAAACGTATTTTTGTTCTAAAAGGGACGATGGATGCACTTTTTACATTAAAAAGGTGCTGGGCAATAAACAAATTACAAAAGATATTGTCGTAAACCTTCTCAATAACAAGACAACAGAACTTCTTACTGATTTTTTGTCAAAAAATGGGAAACCTTTTTCTGCTTTTTTGTATTTTGATAACCATTATAAGGTAAGATTCAAGTTTGAAAATAAAAAGAGACCAAGAAGTAACAGAAAAAGACAATGATAATTGTTGTTGCAGGCAATGGAAGTAATTCCGGGAAAACGACATTAATACGGGTTATACTTTCTTTGTATCCTGATATGTTCGATGTGGTAAAACTTACTCCATCCGATAAACTTGGAAGTGCTATTGAGGTTGATAAATCTGAGCTTTTGAGGGGCGACAAGGATACAGCGTTTTTTATGCAAGAGGGTGCAAGAAAAGTGGTTTGGATTCATGGGAAGGCAAAGGATATAGGTTCTTTGCTAAAGTCTTCTCTTGCACAACTTGGAGAGAATATAATTATCGAAGGGAACAGTGCTCTTAGATACATAAAACCAGATTTGACATTTTTTATTGTGAGAGAACTTGGCAGTATGGTCAACGAGAGTGCTGCGTTTGCAGAAAGTATGGCTGATTACATTATTTTAAATAAAACTTCCGTAAATTACAGCAAAAACGGCAATATCTTAAGTGTTTCTCTTCTTGAAGCTTTAGCTGACCCTGGTAAATTCGCTGATGAATTTAGCAAAATTCTACGAAAATTTAAATAATTTGTGTGAGGTTTAATACGAACATTATTACATTTCTTTTATAATAATATTGCCAATGATATCTGCTGCCTCTGAGATTCTGTCTGCGGAGTTGCTTATATGCCTGTATACTTCCCTTACTTTAAAGATATAGTGAAAATCAGGATTTGTGAATAGTTCAGCCAGTGCTTCGCGATATGTTTCTTCTATTTCATTTTCGATGGATTTGGCAGCAATGATATTATTGTTTACGAGTTGTTTATTTTCGGATAGTTTGCTTACAGCGTAATTAATATGTGTAACACCTCTTGATAATTTTTCGATCATTTTTTTAAGGTAAAAATTTGGATAGATATCATATACTATCATTTCTTTAACCGTGTTTAGTGAGTAGTCTAGCATATCGTCTATTATACTGGATAAAGTAAATATGTCTTGCCTATCAAAAGGCGTAATAAAACTTTTATTAAGTTCATTAATTAGTTCTCTTCTTGCCTTATCTCCCTCTTCTTCCACTTTTTTAATCTTAATTTTTAAGTTGTGTCTGAGTACAGCATGATCGGATACTTTTTCATCTATACCCATAAAATTATTGAGAAGGTTTGCTCCTTTTACTGTAAGATCTCCCTGTTTTTTTATCAGGACATAAAAAGAATCAGATTTTTTAAAAATCGAACTCCATAGTTTCATTTTCTTTTTCACTCTCCTATATAGTTTAAAACATTTTTTCTAAAATCAAAGTAATAACATATGAAAGTAAAATAGAAGCGGGTATTGTAATAATCCATACGAAAAGAAGATTCTTTACTACATTCCATCTCACAGAATATGGCTTTTCTCCTGCTCCTATACCTATAAGCCCCATATTTAATGTTTCTGTGCTGCTTATCGGCAGTCCTATCCGCGCGAAGGACAATACGGTGACAGACGTAATTAGTTGGGCAAAAAATGTCTGTTTTGGTTTAGATCGCATAATGCGAAAGCCTGCGGTAGTGGCTACATTTTCTCCAAAAAGTAGAGTGCCCACTACAAATATGGCTGCCAAAGCTAGGATAATCCATGGATCCTTAGCATTAGCTGCTATATTTGTATGAGTTACATATGCTGCCATATATATTAAGCTCAGTGTTTTTTCTGCATCATTTGCTCCATAGCCCATAACGAGTAACACGGATGTAAAAACTTGCAGTATTTTAAAATACATAGATGTTCTTGGTGCGGCTTTATGCAATAATAGGTTTATTAATTTTATCAAAAGAAATCCTGCAGCAAAGCTTATTAGTATTGATATTATTAATGCTCCGAATATTTTATACACTTCGGGCCTATTTATTTTATCTGCAAATCTTGTTGCTATTCCTCCGCCTATAAGTGCACCAACAAATGCATAGGATATGCTTACCGGATATTTTATTTTTTGTGCTATGATGACCCATATAATTGTAGAAATTATAGTGCCATAAAGTAATTGCATATTCATATATTCTAAAGGAAGTATTTTTGTTCCTAGTGTTTTTACTATGGCTGTGCCAAAAATGAACGGCGCAAGAAACATACCTATAAAAAGTATTATTACGGCAAATATTGGATGAATAAAATTAGAGGACACAATGGACCCTAAAAGTGTTCCTCCATCATTTGCGCCCATAATAAGCTGAAAAATTAGCGCGAAACCAATAAAAATTAAAAAATTTATATTCATCGTATGTGCCATAGCTACAATATTAGCATATTTTCAATTTTATGTAAAATTTAGTTTTATTTGTAATATTTTTTGTTCAGTTGACAAGATTTTGCTAATTGCCTATAATAAAATGTATTTTGAAAGGAGATAGGAATGACTGAGGAAGTTGTTCTACAAAGGAGAAAACGCTTAAGAGCTGTTAAAGAGTTTCTGACGGGGTACTTGTTTATTTCGCCTGCCGTACTTGTTCTTTCAACCTTTGTAATTTTCCCTTCAATATTTGTCTTTTATATTAGCACTTTGGATTGGAATATGATTGGACCAAAGTACTTTATCGGGTTAACTAATTTTACAAACATTCTTTTCAAATCTCCTTATGCTTCTGAATTTTGGGGTTCTGTTCTCGTTACTGTGAAATATGTTGCCTTGAGTGTGCCTCTACAGATAAGTGTTTCGCTCATTTTAGCTTTATTACTTATGCGTCCTATTAAATTCCGAGGTTTCTTTAGGCTTGGTATTTTTATTTCTTATGTGACACCATTAGTTGCAACATCTATTGTGTGGATGTGGATATTCCATCCTGGCTACGGATTTTTGAACTCTTTTTTGCGGCTGTTGCATTTACCGACGTCTATGTGGTTGTTAGGCTCTCCCTCTGCCCTTATTTCACTTGTTATATACACTACCTGGCATGTAATTGGGTTTTCTACAATTCTCTTCATGGCGGGGCTTACTGGAGTGCCAACAGAACTGCAAGAAGCAGCTCGTATCGATGGAGCAAACGCAAACGGAGTTTTTTGGCATATTACCTGGCCTATGCTTTCTCCTACAACCTTCTTTATTCTCGTCATTTCTATGATTGGGGCATTTAAAATGTTTACTCCTGTTTTTGTTATGACAGGTGGCGGACCTTATTACACGACTTCTACAACCGGTTATTATCTATATGTTAAAGCTTTTGAAGATTGGGCAGCAGGATATGCAAGCGCAGTGGCTGTAATGTTATTTATATTTATATTTGCACTTACGTTGCTTAATATCAAATTTACAGGGAGAAAAGTTTTCTATGCAGGGGAACAATCTCGAGGAGAAGGAAGATGAAACGGCTTAAGACTGTTAAATTATCTAATGTCCTTACATATACTGCTCTTACTATTGTTTTGATATTTACCGCTTTTCCATTTTATTGGATGATTGCTTCTTCATTGAATAGGCCAGAAACATTGTTTGCTTTTCCACCTAAACTTATACCTGATTTCTATTTTCAAAATTACATAGAGATGTGGCATAATCCGCCTGGTGGGGTATCCTGGTGGCGATATATTGGGAATACTGTTTTTATTGCTGGAACGACAACAATACTTTCTGTTTTTAATTCTTCCCTTGCTGGTTTTGCATTTGCAAAACTTAAATTTCCTCTCCGTAATAAAATTTTTATTTTATTACTTGGCCTTCTGATGATTCCAGGTGAAATGCTTCTTATTCCCAATTATGTAATTTTGAAAAATTTGCACTGGCTCAATACGTATCAGGCAATGATTATACCCTGGTGTGCTAGCGTATTTGGCATATTCCTTACGAGACAATTTTTTAAGACGATTCCTAACGAACTGTGGGAAGCAGCACAGGTAGACGGCTGCTCTATCGGCAGATATTTCTTTGCTGTTGCAGTTCCCCTTGCGAAACCCACGCTTTTAACACTTGCTCTATTCGTATTTTTAGGTAGCTGGAATGCGTTTCTCTGGCCATTAATTGTTGCAACGGACTATGCAATTATGCCGCTTGAAGTTGCCTTAAATTCTTTCCGCGGTACAGAGGGGACACAATGGGGGCTGTTGACTGCCGCCTCTACGATGGTAACGGCTCCGGTACTGATACTCTTTCTCATTTTCCAGAGGCAGTTTATAGAGGGTATAGCGCGAGGCGCAATAAAAGGTTAGTTTTATTTGTTTTTAAAATAAAAGGGAGGTGTTGCATGAAAAAGATTATTGCACTTGTAGTTGCACTTTTTCTTGTTGGTACAATTTTAGTGCCTATGGCAAGAATCAATGCGGAAGATGTAACGGCTGTTAAGATTTATATTGATAAATCTACGGCCTATGTGAATGGTAAGGCAACAACTTTGGATCAGCCACCTGTTATTATGAACAATAGGACGATGGTGCCTATTCGTTTTGTGACTGAAACAATGGGGGCTAAGGTAGATTGGTCTAACGAGGAAAGAAAAGTTACCATTACGCTGGGTGATAACATCGCTATATTAAAAATTGACGATGTAAAAGCTCAAGCTAATGGTTACGATGTGTATCTTGATTCTGCTCCGACTATCATTGTAAAAACATCAAGAACTGTGGTACCTGTAAGATTTGTTGCTGAAACATTGGGGATGGAAGTAACATGGAGCGGAACAGAGAGGTCTGTTTTAATCAAGTATTCTTCCGATTGGGAGCCAGTGGAAGTTAGTTTCTGGCATGCGATGAACTATACACAAGGTGAGGTTCTCGGCAATTTAATTACAGAGTATAATGCTACTCACCCGAGGACAGAGATACAGGGTACAGTGTTTTCGAGCTACAATCCGTTGCAGCAGAAAACTATTGCAGCTATTGCCGGAGGAAACCCGCCTGTTCTTACACAAGCTTATGAAAACTGGGTAGCGGAATATATTACAGGTGGTTACCTTACTCCGATAGAAAAATTTGTTAACGGTGCAAATGGATTATTGAAAAAAGACAGGGAAGATTTCTTTGAAAATATGTGGGCAAATGGGTATCTTCCTGATGGCAAAATGTGGATGCTTCCCTTTAATAAGAGCAACATTGTAATGTACTACAATGTTGATATGCTGGAAGAAAGCGGCATTGCTGTTCCGAAAACCTGGGATGAGTTTGAAGAGGCATGCAAATTGCTTACCAAAGAAGATGGCAGTCAATGGGGGTCTTCTTATACTCCTTCAGTAGACCTATGGTATGCGCGCGTATATGAGTATGGGGGAGAGGTCCTTTCAAAAGACAACAGAAAGGTTTTGTTTGATAAGACGTCGGGAGCACTCGATGCAACAACAGCAATGAACGATATGATACAAAACGGGTATGTTCATATTACCTCAGGGTACAACTATCAAACTGATTATGGCAACCAGAAATGTGCATTTACCTTTGCAAGTGTTGCCAGTTATTTTTATATGAATCAAGCTGTAGGCGGCAGATTTCAATTTGCCGAGGCACCTTTGCCAGCAGGGCCTGCAGGGCAACACTCTGTTATGTATGGTACAAATGTAGTTATATTCGGTTCGACTTCTTCTCAGGCTCAGCAGGATGGTGCCTGGGACTTTGTAAAGTGGTTTACTTCTCCGAGAAAGACTGCAGAATGGGCAATGGGGACTGGTTACTTACCTGTTAGAAAATCTGCGCTTGAGCTTCCGGAAATGAAAGAATTCCTTGCGAACCATCCAGAGGTACAAGCTGGTTATGACCAACTTGCAAACTGTGTTTTGCAACCTCCAATTTCTGCATGGAATAACTCAAGAAGAGACGTAGTTGCGACACTTGAGAAAATTTACCTCGGTAAAATTTCTCCGGAAGGTGGCCTTAAAGAACTTGCTGTTAAACTTCGAGCAAATATAGGCGAAAGATAATAGTATTTATACTAGAAGTGTAAATTTTAAGCCCCCGCAGAAGCGGGGGCTTTTGTTTTGAATTTAGAGAAAACTCTTGACAAGTAGCGAATATTTTGTATAACTGTATATAAATAAGGGCGGTTAGTTCAGAGGTAGAACGCTTCGTTGACACCGAAGAGGTCAGTGGTTCGACTCCACTATCGCCCACCATTTGTTTTTTACAGGAGGGCGAATGTCAGAAAATATCGAGGTTAAAGTATATGATCAGAAACTGCTTTTTGAAAAAGGAGTTTCGGTGAAAGATATCTTTGCGCAAATGGGTTTGTTAAATAAAAATGTTATTGCCGCAAAAACTACCAGTGGTACAAAATTAGATCTTTCGGCAAGCATTATCGATAATACAGAGCTTGAGCCAGTGATGATTGATTCAAAGGACGGGGAGGAAATACTTCGCCATAGTGTTGCACATATCCTTGCTCAAGCAGTCATGCATCTTTTCCCGGGAGTTCGTTTTGCAATAGGGCCTGCCATTGAAAATGGGTTCTATTATGATTTTGATCTTGACCATTCTTTTGTTCCCGAAGATCTCATCAGTATATCAGAAGAGATGGACAAAATTATAGAAACTGGTTATGTTTTTGAAGAAAAGGAAACAACTAAAGAAGAAGCAATTAAATGTTTTAAAGAACGAGGAGAAATTTATAAAGTAGAAATATTAGAGGAGCTGCCTGAGGATACTGTTAATCTTTATACTCAGGGCGATTTTACAGATCTTTGCAGAGGGCCGCATCTCCCATCGACTGGGTATGCGAGGCATTTCAAACTCCTTTCTGTTGCAGGTGCTTATTGGCGAGGCAGTGAAAAGAACAAAATGCTTCAGAGAATATACGGAACAGCATTTGCTACAAAGAAAGAGTTAAAAGAATACACAAGCTTCCTTGAAGAAGCTAAACAACGAGACCATCGAAAGTTGGGAAAAGAACTTGACTTGTTTAGCATCAATGAAAATGTTGGCCCTGGACTTATTCTTTGGCATCCAAAAGGCGCTATGATACGGAAAATAGTGGAAGATTTTTGGCAAGATGAACATATGAAGAGAGGCTACGGGTTTGTTCGTTCTCCGCATATTGCAAGGGTGGAAGTGTGGCAGACATCAGGACACTGGGATTTTTACAGAGAAAATATGTTTTCTCCAATTGAAGTTGACAAGGGTTCCTATATGATCAAGCCGATGAATTGTCCATTTCATATTATGATATATAAAACAAAAACAAGGAGTTACAGAGATTTGCCTATTCGTTATGCAGAGCTTGGCACTGTGTACAGGTACGAGAAATCTGGTGTCTTGCACGGCCTTCTTAGGGTAAGGGGGTTTACTCAGGATGATGCCCATCTTTTTGTAACGGACGATCAACTGGAAGATGAAATTATCAACGTGCTTGATTTTACTAAATTTATGATTGAGTCATTTGGATTCACAAAATATAATATTTATCTTTCAACGCGTCCCGAGAAGTACGTGGGGACTCTTGATAAATGGGAGCTTGCAACAGAAGCGTTGAAAAAGGCAGTGGAAAAGCTTGGTTTTGCGTATAAAGTTGATCCGGGCGAAGGTGTTTTCTATGGCCCAAAGATTGACGTAAAGCTTGTTGATGCACTGGGAAGAGAATGGCAAGGGCCTACTGTTCAGGTCGATTTTAATTTACCTGAACGATTTGATGTAAGTTATATTGGCCCTGACGGCAAAGAGCATCAGCCTATTATGTTGCATAGGGTTGTTTTGGGCTCTATGGAGCGGTTTTTCGGTACTTTAATTGAGCATTACGCTGGGGCATTCCCTGTTTGGCTTGCTCCTGTTCAGATAAAGATTGTTGCTATCTCAGATGCCCACAACGAGTATGCAAAAAAGGTTTACAATGTTTTAGTTAATAGGAAGATTAGAGTCGAGTTGGATGACAGGAACGAAAAAATGAACGCAAAGATTCGAGATGCAGAAAAGGAAAAGGTGCCTTACATTCTTGTCGTTGGCGATAAAGAGGTGGAGAGTGGGTCTGTTTCAGTGAGGAGAAGGAAAAAAGGAAACCTTGGAGCAGTAAAGCTTGAAGAGTTTATCGAAAGAATTGAGCAAGAGATACAAGAAAAAACTATTGATTAATTTTTTATATTCTATATAATGGTTTTGCAAAAGAGTTTATACTCTTACCTTAAACGGCTCGAGGCTTGTGAGAAGGTTTTAACGAAATTAAATTATTATTTTATATGGGCGGCCTCGTGTGCTGCCCATAATTTTTTTGTGGAGGTGATGGAATTAAAGAACAAAATGTAATTGCGAATGAAAGAATCAGGTGGAGAGAAGTAAGGCTTATTGATGAAGATGGTGGCCAAATGGGTATTGTAAGTTCACGTGAGGCTTTAAAGATTGCGGAGGAGCGAGGTTATGACCTTGTAGCTATTTCTCCTAACGCAAAACCCCCTGTGTGTAAGCTGGTGGATCTGGGTAAATTTCTTTATCAAAAGAATAAACAGCTGAAAGAAGCGAAGAAAAAACAGACTAAAGTTGAAGTGAAGCAGATGCGCTACAGGTTAAAGATAGATAAGCATGATCTTGATACAAAAAATCGAAAAGTTCGAAAGTTTTTGGAAAATGGAAACAGGTTAAAGCTTGAGATTTGGTTCAGAGGAAGAGAAATGGCTTATACAGATAAGGGTTTTGCGCTTGCACATAAAATTATCGATGCGCTTTCAGATATCGGGTATTTAGTTCATGAGCCAAAACTTGCCGGAAGAAATCTTATATTTTATATGGAACCCACCAAGGAAACTTTGAAGAAAATGAAAGAAAGGAGAGAAAAAGATGGTCAAAAAGATGAAGACAACGAAGTCGGCAGCGAAAAGGTTTAAAGTCACTGGCAGCGGGAAAATAGTGTCTTATGGTGCTGGTCATAGCCACCACCTTGAAAAGAAAGGCATGAAAAGAAAGAAAAGACAGTTGCAAAAAAGAGAGGTTCATAAAAAGGATTTAAAAAATATCCAACCTCTAGTTCCGTATTTAAAGTGAAAGGAGAGTGATTGGCTATGAGAGTAAAAGCAGGTTCCGTAACCAGGAAAAAACATAAAAAGATTTTAAAATTAGCAGAAGGGTATAGAGGTGCTTCTTCTAAACGATATAGAACAGCAAACGAGGCTGTTCTTCATGCAATGAAAAATGCGTATGTGCACAGAAGAGAAAGAAAAAGAGAGTTTAGAAGCTTATGGATTATAAGGATTAACGCCCTTTCAAGGGAGTACGGCTTGAGCTACAGCAAAATGATGGATGGGCTAAAAAAGGCTGGCGTAGAGATAGATCGAAAGATGCTTGCAGACCTTGCTGTTAACGACCAGGAAGCATTCGGAGCTTTAGTGAATCAGGCTAAAGAAACACTGGAAAAAGCTGTCAAAAATTAAATAGTTTAAATAGTTTTGTAGAAAAAAGGAGGAACATATGTTCCTCCTTTTTTAATTTATATACTCAGATTTCTCTTTTTGATTGCAGTGAGCGTTACAACTGTGGTAATTGTATCCAATGCCCCTTTGATAAGGTTGAACGGGAGGTTTATTTTGAATAGGTAGCTTATTAGAGCCGGGCGAGTAATACCCGGGAGAAACAAGGGGACTGCCCAGAAATTTACGGGGATCATTACGAGAGCCATTACTACTGTTCCTGCAGTAAAGCCTAACAACAATCTTTTTAAATTAATTGTTCTCTTAACGATACTGCCTAACACAATTGCAAAGCTGCTGAGTGCGATGAAATTAACAGTTGACCCAAGTAGTCCGCCACTGCCGCCACCTGATGCAAGGAATAAAAGATTTTTTACAAATGCGATAGCAACGCCGTACCACGGACCGAGATATACTGCACCAATAAGTAGGGGAATATCGCCTAAATCGGTTTTAAGAAATGGGGCTGCAGGAATGAGTGGGAATTCTGTGAAACGCATCAATACAAAGCTTAATGCTGCAAGGATGCCTGCAAGGATAATACTACGAAGTTTCGTTCGTTTCATTTTTTCCTCCTTCCATCCAGACTTTACTGTCGGCTCTGGTTTTTCACCAGATCTGTCCATTATCGGACTCGTGGGCTTCAGGATTTAATCCTTTTACCACCGATTAGGAATCATCATTTTTCAATGACTCACCTTACCCTGGAGGTTAATTTATATTATATAAAATTGAAAAAAATATGCAAATAGTTATACTGATTATCGTTATGGATGATAGATTAATTTGGGTAGCGCTTAATCTTTTGCGGGGGAATAAACATGGTGAAGAGCTAATAACCATTGCTCTTAATCAATATAAAAATGGGTCCGAGATAACTGTGCCACTATCTCCAAAAGTTTATAGTGACGCTGAAAAAGAGATTAAAAACGCAGAGAAAGAAGGCATCGAAGTAATAACTATTAATTCCCCAAAATATCCAAAAAGACTAAGAGATATCAAAGACCCTCCTCTTGTGCTTTATATGAGGGGAGATATTATCGAAGATGATGAAAATGCTATTAGTATTGTCGGCTCAAGAAAGTGCAGCTCATATGGTCGAATGATTGCTGAGGCTTTCTCTAATGAAATTGCATCAGTGGGTATAACCGTTGTTAGTGGGCTTGCAGAGGGTATAGATACTCTCTCTCACAGGGGCGCGCTTGCAGCTTCCGGAAGAACTATTGCTGTGTTAGGCTCCGGGATTGATTGCATCTATCCATCTTCCAATAAGAGCTTGGCTGAAAGAATTGTTAAAAGTGGCGCACTGCTTTCAGAATTTCCTCTTGGCACAGCGCCGCATAAGTATAATTTTCCTTTTAGGAATCGGATTATAAGTGGCTTATCAATTGCCACTCTTGTTGTTGAAGCCGCTGAGCATAGCGGGTCTCTTATTACCGCTCGCCTTGCAGCGGAGCAGGGAAGAGATGTGTTTGCCATTCCTGGCGATATCACAAGCGATAAAAGTAAAGGAGCCAACCGACTAATACAAGACGGTGTGGTTCCCGTAACATGTGTTGCGGATATCCTGGAATATATCGGTTATAAGATAGAGATAGACACAAAAAAGAAAAAGAGATTATCCGATGAAGAAAATTTAATCCTTGATGCTTTAAATAATGACGCTAAAACTGTAGAATCTATTGCTTACGAAACAGCCATTTCTCCCACTAAACTTGCTTCTATCCTTACCCATATGGAAATTAAGCAGCTTATTAAAAGGACAGCTGGGCGATTCAGAAAATCGCTATGAAAATAAACGTTATTGGCGGGGGACTTGCAGGGAGCGAAGCGGCTTTACAAATTGCTAAGCGAGGCATAGAAGTTGATCTCTATGAAATGCGCCCCGAAAAATTAACAGAGGCCCATAAAACAGATCTTTTCGCGGAGATTGTCTGTAGCAATTCATTTGGCTCAATGGAGCCAAAGAACCCGCGAGGATTATTAAAGGAAGAAGCATTTTCTCTCGGTTCTGTTCTTTTGCAGGTGGCCTTGAGAAATAAAGTGCCAGCAGGCAAAGCTCTCGCAGTAGACAGAGAACGGTTTTCAAGGGAAGTTACTTCACTTATTTCCAGCAGCAGGTATATCAATGTTATAAGGAAAGAAGTGGACAAAATACCTGACGGGATTACAGTTATAGCAACAGGCCCGCTTACTTCTGCTTCTTTTCTTAAAACTCTCGGCGAGGCACTGGAAACTGAAAATCTTTATTTTTATGATGCGATTTCCCCAATTGTAACGGCTGAATCTCTTGATATGAGCAGGTTGTTTTTTGGCGGACGATATGGTAAAGGTTCTGATTATCTTAATGCTCCTTTGACAAAAGAAGAGTATGAAATTTTTTATAATGCCCTTGTCAATGCGGAGCAACACTTGCCCCGTAATTTTGAACGTGGACATTTTTTTGATGCATGTCTGCCTGTCGAGGAGATCGCAAAGAGAGGCAAGGATTCATTGCGTTTCGGTCCACTAAGGCCTGTTGGCTTCGACAAAAAATATTTTGCAGTGGTTCAGCTCAGAAAAGAAAACATTGAAGGCAGTCTTTATGAACTTGTAGGCTTTCAAACATCCCTTCGGTATGGAGAGCAAGAGCGTGTGTTACGGCTGATACCGGGTTTTTGTGACGCTGAGTTTGTGCGTTTTGGGTCTATTCATAAAAATGCGTACATAAAAAGTTCAGCACTCCTTAAAGATACTTTGCAACTCAAAAAAAATCCACTTGTTTTAATAGCAGGGCAATTGTCAGGTGTTGAGGGGTATGTTGAATCTATTGCTACAGGTTTGCTTTCTGGCATTAATGCAACGAGAATTGCCTTAAAAAAAGATCCTATATCTATGCAGCGGAATACACTGCTTGGCTCTTTAATTCACTTTATAGTGGATAATCTCTTGGACACGCCACAGCCAATGAGGGCAAATTTTGGTTTAATTCCGGAAGAATTTCTTAAAATAAACAAATCTGTGCGCCGAGAAAAATTTATAGAAGAAAGCAAGAAACAGATTGAATCTCTGAAAGAGAGCTTATGAAGGCGGAAGATAAAGTAAAGAAACTTTATGAGCTGTTTTCCCCGTGTTACCTGTGTCCTTTAAATTGTGGAGTGAAACGAAAAGAAGGCGAAACAGGTTCGTGTGGCGCTGGGAACAGATTAAAAATTTCTTCTTACACTATTTACAAGGGCGAAGAGCCCCCTCTTGTTGGCAATGTAGGCGCCGGGGCTATTTTTTTTAGTTATTGCAATTTAAAATGTGTATATTGCCAGAATTATAATTTTAGCCAGCTTTTTTCTGGGAGAGTAATTTCTATAGGCGACCTTGTAAACATTATGCTGGAATTACAAAATAAAGGGGCTGCCAATATAAACCTCATCACTGCGACGCATTTTTTCCCGCAGATTGTTGAAGCGCTTTCTATTGCGAAAAGTAAAGGTTTAATGCTTCCCATTGTTTATAATACGAGCGGATATGAATCAGTGGAAGTCCTGCGACTTTTACATGGTTTTGTCGATATTTATCTCACCGATTTCAGATATGGCACAAATGCTTCGGGCGAAAGATATTCTAAAGTACTCAATTATGTTGAGATAACCAAATCCGCCGTAAAAGAGATGTATAACCAGGTGGGAAATCTTGTGGTGGATGGCAACGGTATTGCTAAAAAAGGACTTATTGTAAGGCATCTTCTTTTTCCAAACGGTATCGAGGAGTTGCGAGCAGTTGTTGATTTTGTGGCAAACAGTTTATCAAAAGATGTTTATTTTAGTTTGATGAGCCAGTATGTGCCTGTTTATCGCGCGAAAGAGTATCCTGAAATAAACAGGAAAATAACCAGAGAAGAGTTTCTTTTAGCTACAAGAGTTGTGCGTGAAGCAGGCATTACAAATGGATGGATTCAGTATGGATAATTTTTATGGCGAAAAGAGATTAATTTTTGATTTTTGTTATACTTTACTAAAGCAACTTACAAGAAGGAGGAAGGTGATATGAAGAAAATTATTAGATTTATTATTAAAGTAATTCTTGTAGTGGTCATTGTATTCGGGGGATTCCTTTTATACTCTACAGTGACGGAGTACAAACCAGCTGAAGTGGAGAACAGCGTTGTGCTAAGTAGAGGTGAAAATTCATCGCCCATTCTTCCTGAATTTTCTATACTTACCTGGAATATAGGATATACGTCGCTGGGTAAAGAGGCGGATTTTTTTATGGATGGAGGAACCCAGTCACGAGCGGCATCTAAAGAAGTTGTTGAAAAACACCTGGAGAATATAATTAACAAAGTACAATCGTATGATGCCGATTTTATCTTTATTCAAGAAGTTGACGAAAAGGCATTTAAAAGCTACA
The DNA here is from genome assembly GCA_002299965.1 of Caldiserica bacterium UBA646. Lineage (GTDB taxonomy): Bacteria > Caldisericota > Caldisericia > Caldisericales > Caldisericaceae > UBA646. The sequence goes on from DBOM01000031.1 coordinate 92,733, forward strand.
ATGTTCCGGAGCTAGATGTGTTTGTTGATAATTTTTCGGACTATTCAATTGATTATGCACAGAATTATGCTGTATTCTGGGTGCCTGTCCCGTTAACGCACCCGATGGGTGGTGTCAAAGCGGGGATGGCCACTCTTTCTAAAAATACCCCTCTCGTTTCTGGGCGCTATTCTCTTCCCGGGAGTTATTCCTGGCCCACTTCTATATTTCAGCTTGATAGGTGTGTCATAGTGAATCGCTACCAGATGGGTGAAACGGGAAAAGAGCTTGTTTTAGTTAATATCCATCTTTCTGCTTTTGATAAAGGCGGCTTTATTCGTGAACAGCAACTTGATTTTTTGAAGACGATGATGCTTGAAGAATACAATCAGGGAAACTATGTTGTTGTAGGCGGCGACTGGAATAATATTATGACTCCAAATTTTTCATCTCATACTTATACTACCAGCGAAGAAGATCTCTGGGCATACCAACAGCTCCCGTCCGATTGGACACCGGTTGGCTGGGAATGGGGATATGATGCAACTGTTCCTACGAACAGATCAAATGAAAAGCCGTATGTCGAAGGAGAAAATTTTACCACCAATATTGATGCATTTATTGTTTCCCCAAATTTGGAAATAGAAGAAGTGCGGGGCGAAAATTTGCATTTTGCTGATAGCGACCACAATCCTGTTTTAATAAAGGTGAAGGCAAAAAGCCCTTAATTTTTCTTTTTATTATATTCTTTTAGAAACGACTTAATTTTTGATATTATTATGTCCATTGCAATTTTGTTGTGACCTCCACGCGGTATGATGAGGTCGGCAAATCTTTTTGTTGGTTCTACAAATTGAATATGCATTGGGCGTACCGTAGTTAAATATTGATTTGTTACAGATTCAAGAGTTCTTTCTCTTTCCAGTACATCTCTTTGCATACGGCGTATGATACGTACATCAGGATCGGCATCTACGAAAATTTTGATATCAAACATATTTCTTAACTCTTCGTCGTAAAAAAGGAGTATTCCTTCCACGATAACTATTGGGGTTGGACAGAGGTGCACCTTTGCTTCTGTTCTTTTGTACATATCGAACGAATAGACGGGTATTTCTATACACTTGCCTTTTTTCAATGTTTTTAGTTGATTCTTTAAAAGCTCTAAATCAAAAGCATTAGGGTGGTCATAGTTGATCTTTTTTCTTTGTGTCAGGGAAAGTTCCGGGAAATCTTTGTAGTATGAGTCCATCGCAATAATTGCAGCTTTTTCTTTTCCAAAGCTTTTTTGAATTATTTCTGAAATGGTGGTTTTTCCGGATCCAGTGCCTCCGGCAACTCCAATAAATTTAGGCCAACTTGCTTTTTTAGCTTTCAATTCTTCTATTCTCCTTTTAACGGTATTTTTACTGTTTAGACAAATTTTATTGAGAATTGATTTTTATGCAAATTGTTTTTATAATCTATCGGAGGTGAATTGTGGATATTGAATATAAAACAAAAAATGCTTGGACTAAGTTAAACAGAAAAGAAGTTATGGATTTTTCAGAGCAGTACAGGCAGTTTGTTACTGCTTGTAAGACAGAGCGGGAAACTGTAGAATTTGTGCAGGAACAGGCTGTTAGGCGTGGCTACGTTGATCTATTTTCCGACGAGTACAAAGGAGGAGATTTTTTAGCGATAAATGACAATAAAAACATCTTACTCTTTAAAGAAGGCAAAGTTCCGATAGAGAAAGGAATCAATTTTGTTGTTGCTCATATTGATTCCCCGCGCATTGATGTCAAGCAGAACCCTTTGTATGAAGGTGCTGATATAGCCATGTTTAAAACTCATTACTACGGCGGAATAAAAAAATATCAATGGGTTACAGTGCCGCTTGCCTTGCATGGCGTAATCATCTTAAAAAACGGAGAAAAACTTTCTGTTTCAATTGGCGAATCAGCAGATGATCCTGTATTTATGATTTCGGATCTGCTCCCTCATCTTGCAAAGAAGCAAATGGAAAAACCCATCAAAGAGGCAATAGTTGGCGAAGCACTTGATCCGGTTGTCGGAAGTATTCCTGTTGAAGACGAGAAAGAAAAAAGCAGGGTGAAAAAATATATCCTGAACTTACTCCACGACAAATATGGAATTATTGAAGAGGATTTTATTTCCTCGGAGCTTACATTTGTTCCGGCGGGGTCAGCGCGAGACGTGGGGTTTGATAATAGTATTTTAATGGGGTACGGGCATGATGATAAAATATGCGCGTACACTGCCTATTGTGGTTTGTTTGATTCAAGCAATTTGGATAAATCTGCAATGGTACTTCTTATGGATAAGGAAGAAACCGGCAGCGATGGCATTACCGGATCTCAAAGTGATTTCCTTGAATATGTGATTGAAAAATATATAAAAATGAAAAGGATAAAGGATTTATCTGCGAGAGATGTGTTCCACCGCTCTTTTTCTCTGTCGGCTGATGTGAATGCGGCAATTGACCCTCTTTATAAGGACGTTTTTGAAGAACAGAATGCGGCAATGTTTGGCCATGGAATTGTTATGACAAAATATACAGGTTCTGGCGGAAAATACAGCTCGAGTGATGCATCTGCCGAGCTTGTGTACCTTGTAAGAAATTTATTCAACCAATGCAATATTCCCTGGCAGATAGGAGAATTGGGTAAAGTGGATATCGGAGGCGGTGGCACAATTGCTAAATTTATGGCAAAACGTGGCATAGCAACAGTTGATGCAGGACCTGCTTTGCTTTCAATGCATGCTCCATTCGAGCTTGCCTCAAAGGCAGATATTTATTCCTCTTATCTTGCGTATAAAGCTTTCCTGGGAAAATTTACATCTAAGAAATGAAAAAAGGAATTTCTCTTATAGGGTTGAGCATTATATTTGGCACTCTTTTGGGATGGGCAGAGGAAGCAATTCCTCTTCTCAACTTAGGGGAATGGAACATCATCGATATTCCCTTCGCTGCCTTTCTGCTTTCTCTTTTTCTTGTGCTTTTATTTATTTCTCTTTCTAAGAATTTTATTGTTGGCACCACGACGGCAGTATTGTATGCAGCATCTTTCTTGGGCATTAAGCTATTCCTTCGTTTTCACACTGCTTACTCTTTATTTTCACAGGATAGAATTGTTTTTTTAGCAATACTACTATTTTTTTCTGTCGTATCTATTGTTTTTTTGAGTGTCGGGCGAGATTATATCGCACGACATGTCAAGGAAATTTCGAATGTAAAGGGAAAAGCCAGGATTGATCTGGCGTTTCCTATAATATTTTTTCTTTTTGCCCTTCTCATATCCAGTATAACTGTAGTTTTAGAGGGGAATGCTATACTTATACTTCCCCCTTTCTTAAATTTTCTTACAGTAGTTGTCATATTAGCTTCTTTGCTTACTATATTTTCATTTAACGAGATATCCGGATTTTTTATTGGATTTTTTTCTATCTCTATTTATTTTTTATTGAGCAGATTTGTAAATAATGGTTTTGATGTGCAAAGCATTATGGTTTTCGAAAAGGTGTTTTTTTCCGTTGTTCTTCTATATTCTGCGGTTTTTGGGTTATTTGCGCTGCTTCTTGGGCGGAGCAGCAGAATTTTTCTTTTCTCTATTTTGTGCAAAAGAGCAATTCAACAGGAAAATGCAGTTGTTCCTCCTCCTTCTGATGAGGGAGAACAACACAATACTGCGGGAACTGTAGAGGACGAGGAAGTTGACGAGGAAGAAACCGTTGATTCTACCCAAGAATCAACTTTATCTTCCGGGAAAGAAGACAACAAGAACAAGTAAAAATTCATCTGCAACTTGATTAAAATAGAAAAAGAAATATAATTCCTAATGCTAAATAACTCTTTCTTTGTTGAAAAAACAAAGCAAAAGACCAAAGGGAGGTATAATAGATGGGTTATTACGAAATGCTTTACATTTTATCTGCTTCAGTTTCAGACGAAGAAATTGAAGAAATGATAGACAAAATTAACAAATTTATTCAAAGCAAAGACGGTCGAGTAGTCGATGAGAAGAGATGGGGCAAAAGAAACCTTGCTTATCCTATTGCAAAAAACGACACAGGTTATTATGTCTTATCCCATGTGGAAATCCCAACAGCTGCTGTGAGCGATATTAAACACCTGGTGAAGATAAATGAAAATTTGTTTCGTGTTATGATTGTTAAAAAGGAGCGTCCTGTTGTAAAGGAAAGTTCCACTGAGAAGGAGGCAGAAAAAGAAAATGGCGGATCTGAATAGAGTTTTTCTTACCGGCAGACTTGTAGCTGACCCTGATGTGAAATATACTCCTTCGGGAGCTCAGGTAGCTCAATTCCGTATTGCCGTGAATAGGTCGTACAAAAAAAAAGACTCAGATGAGTGGTTTCAAGAATCTTTCTTTGTAACCATAGTGACGTGGAGCAAACTTGCTGAAAAAGTAGAAAAAAACTTTAAGAAAGGCGATTTGGTTCTTGTTGAAGGAAGGTTAAATATCAGAAGCTATGAAGTTGAAGGCGTCAAGAAATGGGTTACTGATATTACTGCTAATAGTGTTTCGTTTTTGCCGAGAAATAGGCCTGGTGGCGATGTGAAAGAGAATCATAAAGAAGTGTCCGGTGATTCAGATATCGAAGTACCTTTTTCCTAAGAGGAGGATTAAATGGATAATACAAAAAGAGTAAGAAGAAAAAAGACAGCTTTTTATAAACCGAAAAAAAGAGCTTGCATGTTTTGCATAAAACACATCGATGATATTGATTATAAAGATGTTGCTATGCTTTCAAAATTCATAAGCGACAAAGGGAAAATACTCCCGCGAAGGGCCACAGGTGTATGTGCAAAACATCAGAGGCAGTTAGCGACAGCCATTAAACGGGCAAGAGAAATGGCTCTTATTTCTTATCTGAAGAGATGAAAACTAAAGTAATTCTTCTGAAAGATATAAAAGGTGTAGGCAAGGCAAACAGCGTAGTCTCTGTATCAAGAGGCTATGCTGCCAATTATCTTGTACCTCAAGGATTAGCTAAAATTGTGTCTTCTCAATATGCTGAAACAATGGTTGGCAAAATTAAAGGCAATGAAGAAGCTAGAAAAAAGAGGGCAGAGGAAGAGAAAAAAATTCTTGAAAGCAAGCAAATCGTTTTTGTAGCAAAAGCAGGAGAAGGCGACAGGCTATTTGGCTCTGTCACTTCAGCTGAAATAGGCGATAAAATTAAGAAAGTTTTTGGTCTTGATATCGACAAAAAGAAAATTGTCTTAGACGAACACATCAAAAAGCTTGGCAATTACAAGGTTGCCGTGAAACTTTACAAAACTATTCAGGCAGAACTTGACGTATTAATCGAAAAAGAAGACTAACAGCTATGGCTCAGAACGACAAGAATCTTCGACTTCCTCCATACAATATTGAAGCAGAACAGTCTATAATTGGGTCAATTCTCATAGATAGAGACGCAGTTTTTAAAGTTATCAGTATGGTCGATCCTGAAGATTTTTATCGAGACGAGCATAGGTGGATTGTAAAGGCAACTTACAATCTTGCACTCGCTGAAAAACCCATAGACATTGTTTCCGTAGCAGATAATTTAAAGAGTATGGATAAATTGGATTTTGTCGGGGGAGTCACATATCTTGCTCGTCTTGCTGATGCTGTGCCAAACTCTGCAAATGCCGGGTACTACGCTAAAATTGTAAAAGATAAATCTATTATGCGTCAGCTCATAAGCGCGGGCAGTGAAATTTCAGAGCTTGGCTTTGACGAGTCTAATGACGTAGATACGCTTATTGATAACGCCGAGAAAAAGATTTTTTCTCTTTCGGAAAAAAGGATTAAAACTTATTTTACTCAGTTAAAAGATTTTTTGGGAAGCAGCTTCGAGGCAATAGAGCGTCGCTATAAACTAAAAACCGGGTTTTCCGGGCTTCCATCTGGATTTCCAACGTTAGATAGGATAACAGGGGGATTTCAGTCATCTGATCTTATTATTATTGCGGCAAGGCCCAGTCTCGGAAAAACGTCTCTTGCAACAAATATTTCTGAGTATCTTGCCGGGAAAGAAAAGAAAGGCGTCGCTATATTCAGCCTTGAAATGGCAAAGGAGCAGCTTGTTGAACGGATGCTTTGTTCAGCCGCGAAAGTGGATATGCAAAGGCTGAAAACAGGGTACCTCAGAGATGAAGATTGGGGCAGGCTTACGGATGCATACGGTAGTTTGTATGAGGCTCCCATTTTTATTGATGACAGCCCTGATATTTCCCTTGTAGAGATAAAAGCAAAGGCGAGAAGGTTAAAGATTGAAAACAATATAAGTCTTGTTATTGTTGATTATCTCCAGTTAATTCGGAGTAAAGGAAGAGTTGAAAATAGAGTAGTAGAAATTTCTAACATAACGAGAGGTTTAAAGAATCTTGCGAGAGAATTAACCGTTCCGGTAATTGTGCTTTCTCAACTAAGCAGGGCGGTGGACAAGAGAGATAGTAGCAAGCCGATACTTTCAGATTTGAGAGAATCGGGATCTATAGAGCAAGATGCTGATGTTGTCATGTTTCTCTACCGGCCTGATTCAGAGAGAACGGACGAGATAGATCTGTCAGTGGCTAAGCAGAGGAATGGACCTACGGGGAGAGTTCGGTTGTTATTCCTGAGCGAGTATACCAGGTTTGTTGAGGTAGCGAGCGAGGAGAAGCAGTTAGCGGGCTCTTGACATAAAGGTAATAATTCGTATATTATAGACCGTGGGCCGTTAGCTCAGCAGGTAGAGCATCTGCCTTTTAAGCAGAGGGTCGCAGGTTCGAATCCTGCACGGCTCACCAATGCCCCCGTGGTCTAGCGGTTAGGACATCGCCCTTTCAAGGCGGCGGCAGGAGTTCGACTCTCCTCGGGGGCACCAATGGGCGGATGGCTCAGTGGTAGAGCACTTCCTTCACACGGAAGGGGTCACAGGTTCGAATCCTGTTTCGCCCACCAGAAGTATGTATGTTGCAAACTAGGTGATTTTTTATATAATTATATTAAGCGGGGTCGTAGTGTAGCGGTTAACATGCTGGCCTGTCACGCCGGAGACCGTGGGTTCGAATCCCATCGATCCCGCCAATTTAGAGCGGGAGTAGCTCAGAGGTAGAGCACTGCCTTGCCAAGGCAGCTGTCGCGGGTTCAAGTCCCGTCTTCCGCTCCATTTTTATTTTGCAGATTGAGGCCGGCGTAGCTCAATTGGTAGAGCAGCTGATCCGTAATCAGCAGGTTGTCTGTTCAAGTCAGATCGCCGGCTCCAAATATAAAAATTTAAGGAGGAGAGGATGGAGAGTTTCGGTATCGTAATCATTTCTGGTGTTTTATCGTTAATTGTTGCTCTTTTTCTTGCTATGTCTGTTATGAAAAAAAGCCCTGGCAATTCACTGATGATAAAAATCTCTGCTGCCATCCAAAAAGGCGCCTCTGCATTTTTAATTGAAGAATATAAGACAATGGCCGTATGGGTTTTAGTTTTTGCAGTTGTTATCGGATTTATCATATCCTGGTATGTTGCTCTCAGTTTTGTGATAGGAACGATACTTTCTGTAACTGCCGGTTTTCTTGGCATGACTATTGCGACTCGCGCCAACGGAAGAACCGCTCATGCTGCTCGTTCAAGCATGGGAGATGCTCTCCGTATTGCATTTTCCGGGGGATCTGTAATGGGGCTTACCGTTACCGGCTTGGGCATTTTAGGCTCGGTATTAATATATCTGTTTTCTTTACGTTTTCTCTCTTCCGTTATTAACCCTCTCATTGTCGTTGTAGGATATTCAATGGGGGCAAGTTTTGTGGCGTTGTTTGCTCGTGTAGGCGGTGGAATTTACACCAAGGCTGCTGATGTCGGGGCTGATCTTGTAGGGAAAGTGGAAGCAGGAATTCCCGAAGATGATCCGCGAAATCCGGCAGTAATTGCAGATAATGTAGGAGACAATGTTGGAGATGTTGCGGGTATGGGAGCAGATTTGTATGAATCTTACGTTGGTTCGATTCTAAGCGGAATGATATTAGGAAGTCTTGCTTTTGGAATAAATGGAATAAAATTTGTATATCTTATCGCAGGATACGGGATCTTTTCTTCTCTTATCGGGGTGCTCTTTGTTCTTGCCACTTCCAGGGGCAAAATAAATCCTCAAAGGGCGTTAAATTCAGGCACTCTTGTGGCCAATATTATTGCTGTACTGTTTGCTTTTTATCTTTCCAGGACCGTGCTTCAAAGCACTGGTGCTTTTATTGCCGTGTTTACGGGGCTTGTTGTTGGCCTTGCCATTGGCTTTGTTACCCAATATTTTACAAGTGGGAAGCCGATAAGAATTATTGCCAAAGCTTCTTCAGAAGGTGGTGCTGCTACGACAATTCTTTCAGGGATGGCCATTGGTTTGCAAAGCACTTTCCTTCCGCTTATTTTTATTGCAGTTGGAGTTGTCGTTTCTTATATGGCTGTAGGCATTTTTGGAATTGCCCTTGCAGGAATTGGCATGCTGACTACATTGGGAATAAGCTTAAGTGTTGATGCGTATGGACCGATTGCTGATAATGCCGGAGGAATCGCTGAAATGTCGGGACTCCCGGAAGAAGTGAGAGAAAGAACTGACGTGCTGGATGCTTTAGGTAATACTACTGCTGCCATGGGTAAGGGATTTGCTATTGGCTCAGCTGCGCTTACGGCACTGGCTCTTTTTTCTTCTTATGCAAAAGCCGTTGACCTGAGCAGTTTATCTCTTCTTTCCCCTTATGTTATAGCTGGAGCACTCATTGGAAGCGCTTTACCTTTTCTTTTTGCTTCATTTTCCATTATGGCAGTGAGTGATACAGCCAATCTTATGGTGCAGGAAGTAAGGCGCCAGTTTCATTCAATACCGGGCTTGATGCTTGGAAAAGCAGACCCCGATTACAAAAGTTGTGTTGCTATAAGTACAAAAGGGGCGTTGAAAAATATGATAAAACCATCGCTTATCGCCATTGTTGCTCCCTTTGCGACATTCTTTATATTTGGAAGTTACGGCAAAGAGGCACTTGGCGGATTGCTTGCCGGTGCTCTTATCAGCGGTGTCTTGCTTGCCATTTATATGGCTAACGCCGGCGCAAGCTGGGACAATGCTAAGAAATTTATAGAGCAGGGAAATTTTGGAGGAAAAGGTTCAGAAGCGCACAGAGCTTCTGTCGTCGGAGATACGGTTGGAGATCCGTTGAAAGATACTGCCGGTCCATCTTTAAATATATTGATAAAGCTGATGTCAACTATATCTCTTTTATTTGGGCCTTTTCTTATGAGGTTCTTATAGTATGAAAAAACTTATGAAGATGGCGGGTGTGTGGCTTATTGTCATCTGTGTTGTCATTGTTGGCGTTTATATTTTGAATACCGTGCGGAGCATAGGCAATATCAATACTAATCCTGACGGAACAACCGTAGAGGTTCCAATGGATCTTACTAAAAATATAAATATTCTTGTTCTGGGAACAGACCAGCGAGACAGGGAAGAAGCTGCTCGCTCAGACGTTATTATGGTTGTTAACATCAACCCCAAAACCAAAGAGGCGAGTTTGCTTTCTATACCTCGTGATACCCGAGTGTTTATTCCCGAGCATGGCTACGACAAAATCAATTCCGCTTATAATTTTTTATATATTAAAGATGGAGGCCCCGAACTTACTATAAAGGTTGTGGAAAATCTTCTGGGATTGGATGAAGGAGATATTCCATATTTTGCCGTTGTAAATTTTGAGGGATTTATAAATGTAATCGATGCGCTGGGTGGAGTGGATATCTCTGTGGAGGAACCTATGCATTATCATTCTATGCGCGGTGATGTAATTATCGACATTGAGCCTGGACTGCAACATTTTGACGGTGAAAAAGCACTTGAATATGCCAGATTCCGTCATGATCAATACGGAGATTATACGGAAAGCGAATACGATGGTTTATTGCATGGAAGGGTAATAAGGCAGCAAAAGCTTGTGCAAGCACTCATAGAGCAGAGCAAAAGCTGGAATACGATATGGCGGCTTCCAACCATTGCAGAGACAGTGGGAGATGCTGTTTATACTAACATCACTATTTCACAGATTACAAAAATTGCACTGATCTTTAAAAACATCTCTAGCGATAATTTTAACATAATCCCTTTTACCGGTGGCAGAGACGAGTTTATTGAAGAGCGATGGTATATCGTTCCCGATTATGATAAACTCAAAGAAATAGGAAGGGAATATTTTTCAACTAATGGACAAAACGGCGAGTAAACATACAAAAAACTTTAAGATGCCACCAGGGCAAAAACCAATATCTCAATTGCCTTTAATATCTGTTTTAGAAGTGCCGGATATTGATATAAATAAGTATCGCTTAAAAATATACGGGCTTGTCGATAAAGAAAAAGTTTTTACATATCAGGAAATTTTGGATTTACCCTCTATCACAAAGCAATTTGACATTCACTGTGTTGATAAATGGAGCTATATGGGACTTGTTTTTGAAGGAGTTTTGCCGAAAGAACTATTTAAAGGTGTGACGATTAGAAGTAATGCAAAATTTGTCGTTGTGCACACGGTTGAAGGCTATACCACAGAACTTCCCCTCGATTTTTTTCTCAGCGATAATACACTGCTTGTATACAAATCAAATGGAAAGCCGCTTGATTTAGCCCATGGATACCCTTTTCGCCTTGTCGTAAATGACAAATATGCATACAAAGATCCGAAGTGGGTTTCAGCATTTGAAGTAGTAGAGGAAGACATCCCGGGATACTGGGAGAAGAAAGGGTACGATCACTCAGCAGATGTCTTCAAGGAAGAGCGCTTTACAAAATAATTAGTTATAAGTTTTTCTATTTAAATCCGGTATATAAAGCGTTTTATTCGGAATTGTGACTTATTTGATGTTCCTTGTTTTTGTTCCGGGCTTTCCTTCGGTTGTATTATCATAGAAACGCTGTGTAGGATATGCGAAATCAATATCTTTGCTTTTTCCGAATGCGTCGAGAATATCTTCCGAAATTACTTCCGCACTTCCCCTTCTATTTTTTATTCTACACAGATATCTGACTGTAAGAAGCACTCCGCTGTCATTAACGCTTGTATAGACAATTGGTTTGGTATGTTTATAAATTATAACAAATCTTTTACTTGCTTTTTCTATACTTTTTTTTGCAGTGTCACTTATTTTCTCACTGTACTTTTCAGCAATTTCCAAAAGGATTTTCTTTGCCTTTCTCCAGTCACTTTCAAATGTCACAAGTACAGGGATTTCATTCCAGACATAAGGGAACCCCTCTGTGTAGTTTACAAGTGGTCCTGTGATTATCGTTCCATTTGGTATATGAATAATTCTTCCTGTACTTTGGTCGGCATCTACCCAGTTTCCTACTTCAAGCAAAATAAATTGGAAAACACCTATATCTATTACGTCTCCTATATGCCCATTGACTTCTATTCTGTCCCCCAATTTAAATGGCCTGTTCGTCATAATAAATATCCAGGCAGCGATGTCTACAATTGGATCTTTTAACGCAATAGAGATGCCAGCGGAAAGGAGACCTAAATAAGTGGCGAGGGGTTGAAAGCCTCTAAACCATACAAAACCCAGGAAGAGTAAGTTTAGGACAATTGCTGTATAGTTCAGTGCCTTTCGCCAGTTGTAACGTGTGCGTGGGTCTTTTACCCTTCTATTTACAATTCTTACAATTGAGCGTCGGATAAGCCAGACGAAAAGGATAATAAAGATAGAAATTAAAATCTTAATTAAAACTGTTTTATCTACAGCTAAACTTTCAAATACATTGAGAATTTCTTTCATAACTTATTATATATCTAAAAATCAATTATCAAAATTAATTTTCTCCATTTTCTTAAACCACCGTATTGCATCTTTTATACTTTCTTTTAACGGACGGACAGTGTATCCCAATTCCTCTTGTGCCTTTTTGCTGCTTATCAACGAATTTGATCCAAGCACCTTTATCGAGTATGCAGTAAATAGCGGTTTTGTATGCGTGATACTGTAATAGATTGGCATAATGGGTGCAGTAGCTGTTGCAAGAAGGTAAGGGACTTTAAATGAAGGTGCCTTTACTCCGGTGAATTCTTCCAGTATCTTCAGTAGCGAATAAATCGAGATTCTTTCTCCTGAGAGGATATAACTTTCTCCTCTTTTTCCTTTTTCTGCGGCAAGAATGTGTCCTTTTGCAACATCACGGACATCCACAAAATCGTATGCGCCGTCTATATATGCTTTAAGCCTTTTGTGGGCAAAGTCCAGTATCAACTGTCCCATTTCAGAAATCTTGTAATCATAGGGGCCGGTGATTCCTGTCGGGCACAGTATCACTGCATCAAGTCCTTTTTCAATTCCCTTCAAAACTTCTCGAGTGGCCAATGCTTTGGATTTTGCATAGTCTCCTTTTACTTCATTCGGGTCAAACGGGAATGATTCATCTATTATTGTACCTTTGGGCGGCTCAGCGATAGCGTGAACCGAGCTTGTATAAACCAGCCGCTTAACGCCTGTTTCCAAGCAGGTATTTACCACGTTGCGCGTGCCTATCACGTTAACCTCGTTCATTAGCTTTTCTTTTCCCTTAGAAATTGCAACAACGCCAGCCATGTGATAAACGATATCTGCACCTGTAAATGCTTTGACAAGAGAATTAATATCTCTCACATCCCCTGTTACTTGCTCTATGTTTAAGTTTTTTATTGGTGCAGTATCTTCTGACGGAAGAATAACAGCTCTCACATCTTCTTTGTTCTTAACGAGTTCCCTTGCGAGATTATTTCCTAAATGTCCTGTTGCTCCGACAATAACAATCATTTTTTAGCTCCCTTCTTTTGCGTTCAACCCGTACCAGATTTTTTTACTAAGTTTTTTAATATGAGGTGTTTTTCCTTCCATTGTAACTTCTATCCAGAAAGCAAGAGTAGTGCCCCATATTAGTGTTATGTCTTCCTTGTTGCAGCTCCCTTTTAGTGAAATAATAAAGAATTTTAGAGCTTCCTTTATTTTTTTATTTATTGATTCGCTGAGCATCTTTCTTGAATCTATTGGCGCAAACCCTGTTTCTCTTAGAGAGATAATAATGCTCGGGGTGTACGTCCTTGCAAGCGAAAGGTTAGTACGAAAAAATTCTTCCAGCGCCTCAACAGGATTATCTTTTTCTTTTATGTTGTTTTCAAGTTCATTCTTTATCGAATCGATTACCGTATTTACAATTTCTTTGAGGAGCTCTTCCTTTGAGCTAAAGTATGTGTAGAAATTGCCTTTTGAAATGCCAGAAAGTTCTGTAATTTCAGCAATTGATGTTCTGTCAAATCCTTTTTTTAGGAAAAGCACTAATGCCGAGTCTACTATTTTCTTTCTTTTATCTATTTTCTTTTTCTTCATTTTTCACCTCTTATGACTGACCGTTCAGTCAGTTTTAATTTTATTATAACTTTATAAATTCTCCTGTCAAGAGGTTTTGTTTTTACATCTTTGTTTTTATGTCTTTTACTTTTTTTTTTCGTCATTGCGAATCTGCGTAAGCAGGTGTGGCAATCTCTCTTTGTTCCTACGCTGTACTGGCATTGCAATGATCACATTTTTTTATTTCTCTCTCTTTTGTTTTTCCTTTAAAGGAGTCTCGAGGGAATGTGTCCCTCGATTTAAAAATATTACCCTGGGACTGCCACGTCAAAAACGAGATTGCCGCGCCCCTTCGCTTACTTGGCGTAATGCATGCCAAGGAAAAGAGCGCAACGACAAAAAGACTGTCGCTTCACGACAATACCAAAACATCAAGGAAAAGAGTGCGGTGACAAAGAGAGGGTCTTTGCGCAATGATTTACTCCTTAATTTAAAGAAATTCATTGATTTTGAATTAGTATAAAAATGTAATATCATAAAGATTGGAAGGGGGTGGAAATATGTTGAATAAGCGATGGTCAGTCGTAGTCGTAATTATTCTTTTATTCGTTTTTATTTTTAGTAATACCGGTTTTTGGAGTTGCTCAAACCTTTTTGCATTTGATGAACTTCCTGATGGAGAATGGGTACCTCTAATTGATAATAATCTTATTTTTAATATTACGGACATTGAGATACTTCAAAATGGTGCACTTCTCTGTATTGCGGATGGCAGGATTATAAAGTCTATTGATGCCGGGAATACATTTGTGGATGTTACCGGGAATATTGAAGAGGACGTAAAATTTCTTGTTGCTGACAATAACAAAATATATGCAATTACTTCTTCATTTGTTTACCTCTCAAGTGATTCTGGTGCAACCTGGAAATTGTTGGAAGAAATAATCGACGATACAATTACGTATGCCTGCGTGTTTAATGGCAATTTGTATATTGGCACTGGATCTGGCAAGGTGTTAATGAAAAATCAGTCAGATTTATTTGATACCATTGTAGATGCAAATCTATTAATTGTTAATTGTATTCTACTAGCTAAAAATTATCTTTACGTTGCGACTATGGATGGACTTTTCTTTGTTAAGGATGGACAGTTGGCCGAAAATACAGCATTTAAGGGAGATAATGTTGCGTTTATAGCGGAATCAAAAGGCAGTATTCTCGCAATAAAATGGATACTTGGGGGTGAGTCTTTTATTGTTGAATTGTATAAGAGTGAAGACGGGGTCGTGTTTAGCAAGATACATAAATTTAGCAATACAATAATATACGCGATTGTTCCTGTGGATGATGGGGCTTATCTTGTTTCTTTAACTGCTGGTATTTACTATTCCGGAGATTTAGTTAATTGGAGTGTGCCGGTAGGTTTCGGTAGTTTGCCAGATGTTCTCTCTTTTATAATTGATCCAAACAATAAAAAGGCGATGTTTATTGGGTCAGAAAATTCTATTTTAAAAAGTACGGATGCAGGGAAAACAGTTAATTCTCTGAAAGAAAGTTTTAATGTTGATACCCTTCTGTTTAATTGTGTTTTATGCAGTGGTGATGTTGTTTTAGCTGGCACAAGCTGTGGCGTAATGCAAAAAAATGAAAAGGGACAATTTTTTGTTATAGGACTGCCAGACGAAAATATAAATTGCCTTATAGAATTCGATTCAAAAATATATGCGGGAAGCGATAATGATGTTTTTGTCCGGATACTTAACAAGTGGAAGCCGTTAGGTATCAATAAGCACATATATGCATTGGCAAAATCGGATAAAGCACTTTTTATTGGAAGCAGTGACGGAGTATACAGGATGGATAATGCCGGTTTTATAAGAGTAGGAGAAGGGCAGGTGCAAGGGAATATATACAGTCTATATATTTCCGGTGAAAAGATATTTGCCGGGACAGGTTTTTCTGAGAACGGCGGGTTGTTCTTTTCAGTAGATAATGGAGAAACCTGGGAAAAAATACCAGATACGCCCGGTACAGATATCACTTCAATTTTTTATGATCAGCAACAGCTGTTTATCGGTACCTGGGTATTAGGTTTGCTCTATTCAGAAGACGGGGGGCTTGTGTGGGAAGAAAAAAATAATGGCCTGGCAGATCTCAATATTACCGGTATAAAATATGATTTTAGTAGCGGCATAATGTATTGCACTACCTCATTTGGTGTATACTATTCTTTTAACAAAGGGGAGGAGTGGGAACCCCTTGGGAGCGTTCTTTCTTCATCAAGAGTTCTTGACCTATCTATTTGTAACGACACCATAATTGTTGCTTCCTGGGATGGTTTGTTCCAATGGGAAAAAAATGTGTTCTCAGCAGAGAGTGAAAATCTGTCTGTGTTTTTACACTGGGATGAATTTCCTGATAAGGTAAAAGTAAGTGGATATGAAGTTTACAGAAGTGCGCAGAACGACACAGAGTGGGAACTTATTAAGGAGTTTGACATCGGGAACAATAATTATGTAGACAATAATGTGCAAAATGGGGTAAATTACTACTATTTTGTAAAGAGCTTTGACGACAAAACTCCTCCAAACTATTTTGTCTCAAA
>DBOM01000087.1 GCA_002299965.1 Caldiserica bacterium UBA646
TGCTGAACCGGATCGTGGTGGGGATGGTTAAGGATTATTTTAAGGGGTGAGTGGGTGAAATCGGTTGTGGGTGCATAGCGGTCAATCAGGTTTAAGTATCATGGTGATGCTACTAAACGCATGGGACGATCTGCGGTGCATGGCGGGATTATGGTATCGTTGTTGATTTATACCAGCGAACTTGCCGGAGCATACGGTAGGATAAACATGGAATCGCTATGTGCAGGGTATAATGACTTTGAGATAGTATCGTAAGGTACACCGAGGGCGGGTTGGATGATTTATGGGGGAAGAAAGAAGAGGAATTTGTAATGATTGAAGTCGTCCAGAAGGATATATCGTGGACCGGGTTTGGATATAACACTAGCTGGGTGAGATATACGAAGTAATTGGATATATAACGTTATACGCAATTCGTTCATGACATCAATATGAAATTTGGAGGTGTAAAAAGTGAGAGAGGATATACAAAACAATAAAAGAAAAATACCTGGCATGTTTTACATACTTGTTTCCTTTATTCCATGGATTGTTTACTGGATATTATGTGGAATGGGGAACGTGTTGGGTATCGTTGTTCCTCTTGCAATTTCTTTACTTCTCGTAACCCCTCAAATCCGCAAACGGGACTTTAATCTGATGGATATCACTTCTGTCCTCTATTTCAGCATAGCTACGGCAGGCACGTTTATTCTCAACTTAAACATATTTGTGGAAAGTAGTAGTTTTCTGGGTTATTCTGTCCTGTTCCTTATGGCTCTTTTTTCTTTAATCATCAAGCAGCCTTGGACCTTGCAAGTTTCAAAAAGAGACTATCCGGAAATTTACTGGAAGGACGAATCGTTTTTAGCCATCAACAATCTAATCACAATAGTTTGGATGGCAATTTTTCTATTAAACGCAATCATATTTCTGCTTCTTTCCAAACCTTTTACAGTAGTCCTTTCAAACATTTTAATCGCCTTCGGCATAATCTTCTCAATTGTTTTCCCTTTGAAAGCACCTGCTTATTTCATTACAAAGGAATTCAAGAAATATGGGTGGAGCGTTGAGGTAGACCCACAAAAGCTTAAGGGAAAGAACGAATATGATGTTAGCATCGTTGGTTCTGGGATAGGAGGTTTAGCTTGTGGCGCCCTACTTTCAAAGAGAGGCTATAAAGTTTTAGTTCTAGAACAGCATTACCAAGTTGGTGGATACTGCTCTTCTTTCAAGAGAAATGGGTTTGTTTTTAATACTGGAGTAGAGGATGTAAGTGGGTTATGGGAGAAAGGGCCTCTTACACATCTTCTATGTGAACTTGGACTGAAAAAAGACGATTTATTTGTGAAAAACATCACAAAATATATTTTCAGAGGAAGAGATATAAAAGCGAAGAATCTGGAAGAATTCATAAAACTGCTTTTAGAGATGTTTCCTGATGAAAGAGAAAACATTCCAGCATTCTTCAATGAGGCTAGAAAGGCTTATGAAGAATGCTATAAAGATACAGAAGTTTACGGTACCCCTTTGCCAGGGGAGTTGATTGTAAAGGCTTTTGGAGAAAGAAAACTTTTGGAGTATCCAAGACAGCACCCTCACTATCAAGACTGGGCGAACAAGACGTATAAACAAAAACTCGATGAACATTTTAAAAATGAAGACTTAAAAACACTACTTTGTGCTCAATTGGGTTATATTGGGACAGAACCTGAAAAAACTCTCGCAAGTAGTGCACTTGGGGCATGTATTTCCTTTAATCTTTATGGAGGTTATTTTCCGAAAGGAGGGGCGCAAAGATTTGCAGACAGTTTTAAGGATTTCATTGAAAGTCATGGTGGCAATGTCTTAGTCAATCATAAAGTGGATAAAATATTGGTTGAAGATAGAGAAGTTAGAGGAGTGAAAGTTGGGGACAAAAATTTTAAAGCTCCTATTGTTGTAGCTAATGCAAACGCTAAGACCACATTTACAGAACTCGTTGGGGAAGACAACTTAGATAAAGAATTTATTGAATATATAAAGGGACTGAAGATGTCGCCTTCTGTTTTTATGGTATTTTTGGGAGTCGATATGGATTTACTCGACTATCCGACGCTTATTAAAAATCTGGACCAGGATTGTGAAGTTGTTATTAATTCAAATGCCGATCTCAGTTTAGCACCAAAAGATAAAGCAAGTATTACAATACTGGGTGATGCTGATTACCATGATTTTCCAGAAAGAGGGACAGAAGAGTATTTGCAAAAGAAAAAGGAATTTGCTGAAATGCTAATCCAAAAGGCTGAAAAAGCCATTCCTGATTTGAGCAAGTATATACTCGTTCAAGATGCGGCAACGCCAAAAACTTTTGAAAGATACACTTCTATGCCTGAAGGTGCACTTTATTCCTTTGATCAATCGATGGGAGTTAAAAGACCTTACTTCAGAACGCCGATTAAAGGTTTGTATTTAGCGAGTGCTTCAACTTTTCCAGGTGGGGGGATAGAGGGTGCAACAATATCCGGAATGATTTGTGCCAATGATATATGCAATTGGGAGGTTGAGGCGCCATGAACGAACTCTTCGCTTTGCTTCGCAAAGTTCCGACCTTATGGGGGCGTATAACAGCGGACAGGGTCAAATGAAAACCCCAAAAAGATTTATGTATATTGTAAGGCAAATCTTACTTATGGCGAGGTGATCTAAATGATAAATGTTGCAATAACAAAACTCAGTTCCAAAGGGCAAATAGTGATTCCTTCGGAAATGAGAGATGATTTTAGTAAAGGGGAAAAACTTGTCATAATCAAGAGCGGAAAACAATTGATCTTGAAAAAAGTAAGCGATTTAGGTAAGAACTTCGAAGAGGATCTTGCTTTTGCTAAAAAAACAGAAGAAGCATGGCAGAGTTATGAAAGAGGGGAATTTGTTTCCCTGCCTGCTGACAAATTTCTTGAAGAGCTGGAAAAATGTTAGAGGTAGAGCATAAAGCCAATTTTTTAAAAAAGATACATAAAATAAAAGATAATTCTGCTAAAGAACGAGTTAAAAATCAAATCAAAAAAATATTAGAAAATCCCGAAATCGGAAAACCGATGAAATATGTAAGGAAAGGAACAAGGGAACTTTATATGGGTTCTTTTGGACGGTCTTATGCTTATTTAGAGGACGAAAATAAAATAATC